>CALEYM010000216.1 GCA_937926185.1 uncultured Bacteroidota bacterium
TGTAACGTCCCGGGTAGCCGCCGATATGGGTCATGAACACCGGTACGCCTTCACATTCAAAGCGCAGGTCGAGCGGCATTTCGGCCTGTATCAGGGCGTTGTCGATGTTGCCATACACCCCGCGCAGGAGTTTGAAAGCCCGGAGCCGGTCGATGACGGACATACTGCCGAAGTCGCCGGCATGCCATATTTCATCGCATTCGGCGAAATACTGGAAAATCCTTTCATCGAGGAAGGAATGGGTATCGGAAAGCAGGCCTATTTTTTTCATTCTACCATCAGGTTGCAACCCCGCATTTCGGCGGCGTCCAGGCGGCCGATCACTTCAAAACGGCCGTCGGGATACACTTTACCGAGGTCTTCGGTGGCAATAAAACTACAGGTGTCGATATTGGCAAGGTCAATAAAATTCAGCGTACCGGTGCGGCCGGGCGGCACTGCGCAAAAGGGGTCGTTGATCTCCGTGGCGATCGCCTGCAATGTCGGCGCCGGCGTAAAGCGAACTGACAGTTCGCTTAAAAAATCCGAACTCCCGTACGCCTGCGAAAACAACTCCGTCATCCCATATTCCGAATGTATCTCCCGCAACTGAAACGTCTCGCAAAGCGTCCGGTGCAACTCCGCCCGGGTCATCTCCCGCCGCCGCCCTTTCATGCCGCCGGTTTCCATCACGACGATCCCCGATAGATCCATAGAATACCGTTCCGCAAAATCGAGCAGGGCGAAACTCACGCCCAGCAATACGGTGGGGATAGCCCTGTCCAGGCAATATTGCAGCCTTTGCCGCAACTGATCGAACTCATGCAGGAAAAAACCGCTTTCCGGGTAACGCGATTGCCGGATAAAAAAATCGGCCATGGCCACCAGCGAGGAACCGCCGCGCTCGAGGTAGGAGGGAAGCAGTGCCAGGAAACACCAGCCGGCCGGTTCGCCGTAGACCCGGGCAAAACCCCGGCGCGTATTTTCGAGGTAAAAGTGCAGGTCGCGCACCAGGTGCCGGGAAGGTACCTGCCCCGTGGTGCCACTGCTGGAGAACTCCGTTTCAGGCGTCCACTGCCCGCTTTGCACCGCGTAGTTTTTAAACAACCCGACGGGCAGGAACGGAATATCCCTCGACGCCCGGATGCCGGCCGGCCTCTGGCCCAGTAGTTCCAGGTAGCGGGCATACAGCGGATTTTGGGCAGCCTGGTACCGGAAAACGGCCAGCGCCGTCTCTTCGAAGCTTTCCGGCGCTATTTCTGCCAGTTCTGACAATAATTCTACACGATCGGGTGTTTGCATTGCGCTTAAAATCCGGTAATTTGGGCACAAAATACAACGTCATGCAAAAAACGACTTTGATAATAACGTTCCTCAGTCTCGCCGGGTACGGTGTGCTGACCTATTGCGTACAACCACCCGACTACCCCGACGAGCCGGTCATCGAGTTCAAAAACCAGTCGAAAAATCAGATGTTCCAGTCCAGGTTCGGGCAGGACAGCGTCACCATCACTTTTACTTTTACCGATGGCGACGGCGACCTGGGTTTCACCGACGACCAGGAAAGCATTTTTATCATCGACGGCCGCGATTCGTTCGCCAAACCCTCTTACCGCATCCCATACATAGAACAACAGGGCGCCGGCAACGGCATTTCCGGCGAAATCTCCATCTTGGTGCCCACCACCTGCTGCATTTACCCGGGCACCGGCATTCCGCCCTGCGATACTTCGGCCAGCGCGCCGCGAATGCGCGATACCGTGTTTTATTACCTGCAGATCAAAGACCGGGCAGGGCATTTGAGCAATCAGATCCGTACAGATCCCATCACGTTGATCTGCCGGAAATGATTTACCTGAAAAAACTGAAATACGTCTGCCCGTAATTCCGCGCGTCCACCAGGCGCGGATGATTCAAAAACTCATGCTGTGGGTTGTGTTCCAGGACAAAAAGCCCTTCCGGCAGCAGCAATTCCTTTTCAAAGATCAGGTCGGGAATAATATCGATGGTAGGCAGTGAATATGGCGGCCCGGCAAAAACATAGTCGTATTGCTCGCGGGTCGATTCGATAAAACGAAACACGTCCATCTGAAAAATTTTCAGGCTGGGTTCGATCCCGAGTTTCTGTGCGGTTTTGCGCACAAACTGTACGCAACCGGGAAATTTATCCACATAAGTGGCATCGGTGCAGCCGCGGGAAATAAATTCATAACAATGGCTCCCGGTGCCGCCAAAGAGGTCGAGCATTTTCACTGACTCAAAATCGAGCAGGTTGTTGAGAATATTAAACAGGGCCTCTTTGGCAAAATCCGTGGTAGGCCGCGTGGGCCATTTATCGGCGGGCGGGTCGAAACGGCGGCCTTTAAACTTTCCTCCTATAATGCGCACAGCGGGAAGCGTCTATAAATTTTTTAAACAAAACAGATCGAAGTAACAGTGTCCGGGCAGTAGTTCGGCTTCAGTGGGCATTTTATAATACCCGGGCAATGCTGTAAAACGGATGTCCCGGATAAAGCGGTACAGGAGCCGGTACAATTCCGAATCTTCCAGCAAATTACCGGCTACCGTCAGGGGAATGTCCCGGGGGTCGAGGCGAAACTGGTCGTACACCATTAGTATATAATACAACAGGTCGGAAGAAGCAGAAAAAGCGAAGGAATTGTAGAAAAGCAGGTTTTGCCGCTCAAAAACGGCAATTTGCGCTACCTGGTTCCGGATATTGACAAAAATCCGGTGTTCTTCGGAGGCATTCACGTCCCTGGCCTGGCGCAGCAGCGGCACCGCGAGATGCCTTATCCGGGCACGGGGGAAAAAATCCGTACACAGCTTGGCCAGTCCTTGTTCGGTGGCATACACCAGGTAAGCGTCGAACTCCGGGAGTTCGTCATAAGCATAGATATATTCGGCAGGGTTCAGCAACAATTTGAAATACGCGGCGAGATTGCCATGTTGAAAAAGCCTCCGGGGAACCAGGGTAGCGTTCCGGTGAAAAAGCCCACAATGGGTATGACCAAATGGCAATCCGAACACCGGTTGCCGGAGTACGCTCCGCAATGACCATTCGGTTTGGTCAAAAACTTGTCCTTCAGCGGAAAATGCCCACGATTGCAGGGCCAGTATGGCGCCGCTACTGTCAGCGGACAGCAGGGAAATACTGTCGGCGCCCAGCACCACGTGAAGGACGCATTGAGTCGCGACGTCGGCCGTAAGGCGATTGTCTGTGTAATCGAGGGTGTTCGTATCCATGCTGTTACGGGGCTTTGGTGGTTTTGCCCCGTAAAGATGCAAAATCAATTTTTAGCAGCGGCAGCGGTTTCGCCAATTTTGCAGGCGCCGTTGTAACGGGCCCCTTCTTCCACGATCATAGTCCTGGCAGTGATATTACCTTCGATCACCGCGGATTCGAGCAGGTGCAAGGCTTCTTTGATGAAAATGTCGCCCTGAATCCGGCCTTTTATGGCAGCGTCCCGGGCGTGGATATTGCCTTTTACGTAGCTGCCGTCGCCGAGTACCAGGCGTTTATCCACATTCACTTCCCCGTGTACGGCGCCGTCGAGGCGCACATTGTCGGCGCAGGCGAATTTCCCTTCAATCACGGTACCTTTGGCAATCACCGTCGTTTGGGTGCCTTCTTTGTCGGAGGGATTGTTCAACAAAGTTGCCGGACTGGTACTTTTTTTATCTTTTGCAGAAGAAGAAAACATATAAGCCTTGAGATGATTTGATGAAAATTAAAAGTTGGTTAAATGAGCTGACATTCCAGAAACAAAGAATCGTGCCAAATTATTTAACATATAGGCAATCCTTAAATCACATGAAAAAAGAAAGCCGGGCACGTGCTGTCAGGCAAGCCTCAAGTCTCCACCTGACAAAAGTCGTACTTTCACGGCAAAAAAGAACTAAAAACCCATTTTTTTGTTGATTGCCAGATCATTATGCACACTAATATTTTAGCCATAGAGTCCTCCTGCGATGATACTGCCGCGGCCGTGGTGCAGGATGGCCGGGTACTGTCGAATTGCGTGGCCAATCAGGAGGTACACCGGCTGTACGGTGGCGTGGTGCCGGAAGTGGCCTCCCGGGCGCACCAGGCCAATATCATTCCGGTAGTCGACCTGGCCCTGAAAAAAGCAGGGGTGGAGAAAAAAGACCTTTCGGCTGTGGCTTTTACCCGCGGGCCGGGGCTGATGGGCTCGCTGGTGGTGGGCGCCTCCTTTGCCAAAGCCTTTGCGCTGGCCCTCGGTCTGCCGCTGATCGAGGTGAACCACATGCAGGCGCATGTGTTGGCGCATTTTGCCGAAGACCCCAAACCGGAATTTCCCTTCCTGTGCCTCACTGTCAGCGGCGGCCATACGCAGATCATCCGGGTACGGGATTTTCACGACATGGAAGTGATCGGCGAAACGCTCGACGATGCCGCCGGGGAGGCTTTCGACAAAGCCGGAAAGATGCTTGGACTTGGCTATCCCGCGGGCCCGCTGATCGACCGCCATGCCCGCGAGGGCCAGGCCCGCTTTGCCTTCCCGGAACCGGCGGTACCCGGACTGGGTTTCAGCTTCAGCGGTCTGAAAACGGCCATTATGTACTTCCTGCGCGATCAGGTTGCCCAAAAACCACATTTTATCGAAGAAAACCTCGCGGATATTTGCGCTTCCATTCAGACCAGTATCGTCACCATTTTGCTCAAAAAACTGCGCAAGGCGGCCCGGCAAACCGGTATTCGCGAAATCGCGGTAGCGGGCGGGGTGAGCGCCAACTCGGAACTGCGACAGGCGCTCGAAAACATGGGACAAAAAGAAGGCTGGCGCACCTATATCCCCCGTTTCGAATTTTGTACCGACAACGCCGCCATGATCGGGGTGGCCGGTTATTACAAGTTTTTGCGCCGGGAATTTTGCGGGCAGGACGCCGCGCCTTTCGTGCGGGGAATGATATGATTTGTTTTTGAAAACGCTCAAACATGGCTTTTTTACTTTTTTACGTCACCCACCCGGATGAAGCAACAGCGCAAAGGATTGCCACGCAAATGGTGGAACTACGCCTGGCCGCCTGTGCGAATATTTTTCCCATTTCCAGCACGTATTGGTGGAACGGAGCAGTGCAGCAGGAAAACGAATGGGTGTCCGTTTTAAAAACGCGGCCCGAACTGGAACCGCGCCTGGAAGAAGCCATCCGGCAGATACACCCCTACGAAGTGCCGTGCATTTTGCGTTTCGAGGCGCGTGCCAACGGGGATTATGAAAAATGGATCGTGGATTCAACCGGGTCAACCACTGTTTTAGGAAACATTTAACAAGCCTGAAACAGGGTGCAACTTTACCTTTGGATCGTTTTTTGCGCATCCTGGCAGATTAAATCAAATTTTTTAAAACCGGTAAAATTAAGTTTATGAAAAAAATTATCCTCTTCGCGATGCTGGCAATAACCTGCATTATAACCTTTGCCGCTTTTCGGAATCCCGCCCCTGTCGTAAAACCCGGGACTTTGAAATGGCACACCTGGGAAGAAGCGGTGGAGTTGAACAAGACCAAACCCAAAAAGATATTTGTGGATGTATACACCGACTGGTGCGGCTGGTGCAAACGAATGGACCGCTCCACTTTTGCCGATGAAAAAGTAGCCGCATACATGGCTGCAAATTATTACGCGGTGAAGCTCAACGCGGAACAAAAAGCCGATATAAAATTCAACGGCGAAGTATTCAAGTTCGTTGACAGCGGGAATGGCAAGGGCGTGCATACGCTGGCTTATGCCCTGCTCGACGGGAAAATGGGTTATCCTTCGA
>CALEYM010000217.1 GCA_937926185.1 uncultured Bacteroidota bacterium
TAAAACTACCTTGAGCAATTCTAAAAATAACCTTAAAAAAGGAGAGGCGTTTAATCAGGCGAAGTTCAGGGTAAAGTCCGTGCCCGCGCCCTCTGTGCTGCTTACGGTCAGACGGATTCCCAGCAGGTCTGCCAGTTTTTTTGCTATGGCCAGGCCCAGTCCGGCGCCCCGTACGGCGGAGCTGCGCGAGTTATCGGCGCGGTAAAAGCGATCGAAAATATGCTGCAGGTGTTCCGGCGAAATACCCGGGCCATCGTCCCGGATAATGAAAGCAGCATTTTCGGGTTGCCATATCCATGCGATATGGCCGCCGCTATGGCCGTATTTGATGGCATTGCCCAGGAGATTGTCCACAATGATAGCGAGCAGGGTTTCGTCGGTATCGAGGATGGCCTCCGGTGGAATTTGTAACTGCAACTGCATATTTTTTTCGCGCAAACGCGCATCCCACTTTTGGACGATGGCCTGGCCAAAAACCGCCAGCCGTACCGGGGAACGGCGGACGGTGATTTTGTCGCTTTCCAGTCGCGCCAGCTGCAACAGTTGTTCGAGCAGACCATGCAGGCGATCCACTTCTTCGATGACGCGTCTGATTTTTTCTTCGTACTGGGCCGGTTCGCGTTGTTTGCGGAGCAGCACTTCCAGTGTGCCGCGGATGGCGGTCAGCGGCGTGCGCATTTCATGCGAGGCATCGGCGGTGAACTGCTTTTCGCGGATAATACCGTTTTCCACTCGTTGTAATAATTCGTTGATGGTGGTGGCCAACTGGTAAATTTCATCCTTGTTTTCAGGCAAAGGCAGCCGGGCGTCGATATTGGTTTCCCGGATACCGGACGCAGCCTGTATCAGTTGTTGTACGGGGGCAATACTCCGGGACGCAGCAAAGCCGGCAGCCAAAAACAGGGCCAATAGCACCAGGGGAAAAGCAAGCCACAAGGTATTGCGCAGGTTGTGCAGGACGATCGCCGATTCTTCCTGCGAAATACCGACCGAGAGGTGGCCGATTACGGTTTGGTGCTCATTCAGGATGGGAAACTGCCCCTGCCGGATACGCCGGGCCCTGATGTGGCTGTCAAAAAAAGTTTCGCTGGAATAATGCGGATCGAAAAGCAGCTTGTCCTGCTGTAAATTGGAAGAACGGAACAACAAATGCCCGCCGGCGTCAACGATCTGAAGGAAAGTTGGGTTAACCTCGATGCGCAGGTGTTCTTTCTCCTCCCATTCGGGCAAATCTTCGATGAGAATGGAATCTCCCACCCAACGGAGGTTGATCATCACTTCTTCTTTTTCCCGGCGGATATCGTCGTCCAGATGCTTGTACGCCGTAATGTGTACTACCCCGTATACGACGATAAAGACGAGTCCTATGGTAATAGCAGCGGCCAGGGCCGTGAACAGGGCGATCCGGTTTCTGAAACGGAGTTTCATGCCTCATCATCGACGCGGTAACCGACTCCGCGCAAGGTTTGGATGAAGGAAGGCCGGCCCGGGGTATCCAGTTTTTTGCGCAAAAAATTGATATACACGTCAATCACAGCCGTGTCGTGATCAAAATTGATATCCCATACTTTTTCGATGATCCGGGTGCGCCGGCAGGCTTTGCCTTTATTCCGGAGCAGCAATTCGAGTAAGGCAAATTCCTTTTGCGTGAGTTCCACCGGCTTGCCTGCCTTTGTGACGCGATGCGTATCCACATCCAGTTCAATATCGGCACAACGAAAGACGTTTTGCTCCCCGGCATTGCTGCGCAGGAGCACGCGCATGCGGGCCAACAGCTCTTCAAAGGCAAAAGGTTTGCGCAGGTAATCGTTGGCGCCTGTTTCCAGCCCAAACACCACGTCGTCAACAGTATCTTTTGCGGTGAGGAAAATGACGGGGACGCTTTTGTTTTCTTTGCGGATGGCCCGGCAAATTTCAATACCACTCATACCGGGCAGCATCCAATCCAGCAATATCAGGTCGTATTCGGGCAGGTTGTCCAGCGCCAGGCGAAATCCCTCTTTGCCGTTATGCGATACATCCACGGCAAAACCTTCCTCTTCCAGGCCTTCAGCAATAAAGTTGGCAATTGCCGTTTCATCTTCGACTAACAGGACGCGCATGGTGCGGGTGTTTAAGCGTACAAGGTTCAAAATTCTCCGCAAAACTGACGGGTATGATCTTACAAGCGTCTTAAGGCTGTCTTAAAATACGCTTAAACGCGCGTAGCGGTGTCGGCTGCACTGGTAGCATACATTTTCCCATTGGCAGCAGCCATTTTTGATCTTCCTCGCTCCATGCCGCGCATATCTGTTTGACCTCGAAAAGATATTTGCAAATGCCAAATTAAACAGTTTGCATGATTGGAAATAAAAAAACGGGTAACATTCCGCAGAACGCTACCCGTCGTTATTTCAAAAGAACGGATCGTGACCCATTCAGGTGCTCTTATCTATTCGTCGCTTTTGGGTTTGATCTGTTTTTTGCTTTTGCCCGGCGGCAAAAAGTTCTCGCCCGTTACAACACTCTTCCCGGTTTTTGACTCCAACTCTTTGCGCGCATTGCGGGCTACCGCTCCACCTTTTTGGCCGGCTTTCGCGTTGGCAGGCAAGCCCTCCGCTTGCTCGCTTTCGGCGATCTGGCGGGTAGAGAGTTCGGCCAAAGCCGTGAAGATCAACTCTGCCTCACTCATGTGGTCGCGCAGGTTTTGCGACTTCAGGGTTTTCAGGTCCTTGTGCTGACGCACGGTAAGTCCCGTCCATTCCTGGTGAATGATATTGGTCAGCAGCGCGAACTCTTCCGATTTTTCCACGCCGTGGTCTTTCCAGTAGTCGGTGAGTTTATTGCAGGTATCCTGCCCGCTCATGCGCTGCTGTATCCATTTTTCGCTGCGCCCGAGTTGTTTCCAGTGTTCGCGGGCACGGTCAAGGCTTTGCTCCGGGTCGGCCATTTCCTGCATCCGCTCGTAGCCGACCCGGGCAAGCCACTGCTTGAACGGTTCGGCCTTGGGCGATGGTACCGATTGGATCAGCCGCAGCAGTTGCTCCGTGTCGGCTACATCGGTATCACGCATCTTGCCGTCTTCGGCACGCATTTTCAACTGTCCGATTTTTTCGGACAGTTGACTGCCCTCCTTTTGCAGTTTGGTTTTCAAGTCATTCCAGTATTTACGCGGTCGGTCGGTACCCGTAAGCGCTTCGATGACGTCAACGACGGAGAAATACCATTTTTGGTCTTCCTCGCTCCATGCCGCGCGGATTTGTTTGGCCTCGAAAAGTTGAATGCTCGTTGCTTCTTCCATGGTTGTTTGTCCAAAAAGTGTTTGATTCGACAAAT
>CALEYM010000218.1 GCA_937926185.1 uncultured Bacteroidota bacterium
GTTTATGGGAGTGGCCAGCTATTTTAGTTTGCCCATTGAACTGGTACCCAAATTCGACCCGCCGGTCGTGACCATCATGGCGGCATACCCCGGCGCCTCGCCCGTGGAGGTGGAAAATGCGGTAGCCAAACCTATCGAAAACGCGATTTCTTCCATCGAGGGCATTGACCAAATACAGATCGGCTCGAATGAAAACGTCTGTTTCGTGGCGGTGGAAATGCGGCAGGACATCGACATCGATCAGACGGTACAGGAAATACAGCGCAAGATCAACCAGATAATGCCCAATTTCCCGAAGGAAGTGCGCGCGCCGGTGATCAACAAGTTCGCGCTGTCGGAATTGCCTATTCTGCGCCTGTCGGTACGGGCCAATGTGGTGGGTACCGGTTTTACCGATCTGATCAAAAACCGGATCGTGCCTGAAATCGCCCAGGTAAAAGGCGTAGCCCAGGTAAGCGTGCTGGGCGCCGAAGAGCGCGAGATACGCATCAATATCAGCAGCTCCAGGCTCGAACAGTATGGCCTGTCGTTACTACAGGTAGCCCAGGCGGTACAAACGGCCAACCTCGATTTCCCCACCGGAAAGGTAAGCGGCGCCGAAACGCAATTGCGCATCCGCCTGGCTGGCAAATTTCTGACGCTCGACGATATCCGCTACCTCGTGGTGGGCAAAAACCGTTTCGGATCCTCCATTTATATCAAGGACATTGCAGAGGTACAGGATGGCAGCAAAGACCCCGACGTAATCTGCCGGGCCGGCGGACAACCGGTAGTGGGCCTCGAAGTCCGCAAACAAAGCGACGCTAACGCGGTGCAAATGGCCGACCTCGTACTGAAACGGTTGCAGGCACTGGAAAAAAGTTACGCCGACCGGGGGCTTAAATTTGACATCGTGGCCAACACCAGCACCTTTACCCGGCAGGCCACCGATGCCGTGGTGCACGACCTGTTCATCGCCGTTTTGCTGGTGGCGCTGGTGATGTTGTTGTTCCTGCACAGCCTGCGCAACGCGGCTATCGTGCTGGTGTCGATCCCCACGTCCATCGTCAGCACTTTTGTGATGATGAACCTGTTGGGCTATTCACTCAACCTGATGTCGTTGCTGGGACTTTCCCTGGCTATCGGTATCCTGGTAGACGATGCCATCGTGGTGATCGAGAATATTTACCGGCACCTGGAAATGGGCAAACAACGCGTACAGGCCTCCTACGATGGCCGGATGGAAATCGGGTTCACGGCCATCAGTATTACGCTGGTGGACGTAGTGGTGTTTCTGCCCATCATTTTTACCATTGGTTTGGTGCCCAACCTGCTCCGGCAGTTTTGCATGACGGTGCTGGTGTCCACTTTGATGTCGCTGCTGGTATCGTTTACACTCGTGCCCTGGCTTACCTCGCGCATCGGCAGGGTACACCGGTTCAAAGGGAAAAATCTGGCGGGGCGGCTGGTATTGCGTTTCGAGGTGTTTATCGACTGGTTGGCCGACGGGTTTGTAACGGCCCTGGGTTGGGCGCTGCGAAACTGGAAAACCAAGACCTTCACCATTTTTACGGCAGTTGCCCTGATGCTCGGATCTATTCTGCTCATCACGAAAGGATTTATCGGCAACGCTTTTATCGATCCGGGCGAACGCGGAGAGTTTTTACTTCAAATTGAACTACCGAAAAACGCTTCGCTGACGCAAACAAACGAGCTGACCAAACAGGTAGAAGACTGGCTGCGTCAACAGCCTTACGTGGTCAATACTTTTGCCACGGTGGGTACCACCGGGAAGTCGTTCGGTCTCAATGCCCCCTACCTCGCTGAAATTCTGGTTTCCCTCACGCCTTATAAAAAACCGAGGCAGGAAACCACCGATATTTTTGCCCGCAAAGCGAAAGTGAAACTGGAGGAACTGATTGCCGGCGCCAGGATCAGCGCCTCGCCCATCGATATACTGGGCCTGTCGTTCAATCCCATCGAAGTGCGGCTCAACGGGCCGGTGCTCGACAGCCTCTTACTCCTTTCCGAGCGCATCCAGCGGGAAATGGCCGGCGTACCGGGTTGCGTGGAGATCACCCCCAGCGTGGAAGCCGGCAACCCCGAAGTGATCGTGGACGTGAACCGCCAGCGCATGGCCGACTATGGCCTCACCATGGCCCAGGTAGGCCTTACTTTGCAAACAGCCTTTAGCGGCAACGCCGATGCCCGTTTTCGCGACGGCGATTATGAGTACCCCATCCGGATTGCGCTCGACGCTTTCGACCGGCGCAGCGCCGACGATATCCGGAATCTTACGTTTGTAAATCCGCTGGGCAATACCGTTTGGCTCAAACAATTCGCCGAAGTGCGTGAAAGCGCCGCCCCTACCCGGCTGGAGCGCCGCGAACGTATGCCTTCCATCCAGTTTTCAGCCCAGGTGGTTGGCCGGCCTACCGGTACTGTTGGCCGTGAGGTAAAAGCCCGGCTTGAACAAATGAAACTGCCTGCAGGCGCTCATTTCCGTTTCGGTGGCGACATTCATCGACAGGAACAGGGCCTGGGTACCATGGGTTTTGCCCTGTGGACCTCCCTCGTGCTCGTCTATCTTATCATGGTGGCCCTGTACGACAACTGGATGTACCCCTTCGTGGTGCTGCTCTCCATTCCGCTGTCGCTCATCGGCGCTTTCCTGGCCATGGCGCTGGCCGGCCAAAACCTCACAGTGTTCACCGGCCTGGGCCTGCTGATGCTGATCGGTCTGGTGGGCAAAAACGCCATCCTTGTCGTCGACTTTGCCAATCACCTCAAACAGCAGGGCATAAGCCTCACGCACGCCCTGTTGCAAGCCACCAAAATGCGCTTCCGCCCCGTTCTGATGACCAATATCGCCATGGTGATCGGCCTGCTGCCGCTGGCCCTGTCGTCGAACGTGGGCTCGGCCTGGAAAGTGGGTCTGGCCTGGTCGATCATTGGCGGACTCACTTCTTCGATGTTCCTGTCATTGATCTTCGTGCCGGTGGTGTACGGGTTGTTTGACAGGGCGATGGCTTATTTGGGATGGGATAAAACAAAAACCGTGGAGTTGAAAGAATGAGTGTAACCTTTTTTGAAAACCGGATATCTATGTATCCACTATGAAAACTTTCCCCCATATCTACAACTTTTACGAGGTCGTGCTCGCCGATCCCCTGAAGTATCGCCAGTTGGAGTGCGACCACGGTATGATGACCGAATTTAACTGCCCTTTGCAGCACCGCGTTCAATCGCTTTGGTCGCAGTACAACTATATTTTATTCGTACTGGAAGGCAAAAAGATATGGCATACGCCAACCGAAGCCTTTGAAATGAAGGCCGGCGACAGCGCGTTCGTGCGAAAAGGCGGCAATTTTGTAGAACAGTTTTTCGACAGCAGTTTTTGCGTCATCGTGTTCTTTTTGCCCGATACGTTTATCATCGAAACCCTGCGCCCTGTATTAAAGCCAGGCAACTTACCGGCCGCTGTTACCCAACCGGTTATACGCCTTGAAATGGACAGCACCCTGACGGCGTTTTTGCAGTCCATACTGCCTTATTTTACCCGGATGCAGCCGCCGGAAAAAATGTTGCTCGAACTCAAATTCCGCGAGCTGCTGCTGAACATTGCCGGCAATCCCCGCAATCGTTCATTCGTGGATTACTGTTATTCCCTGATACGGGAGGGATCAGGCGCGTCCCTGCGTTCCATCATGGAAGATAATTTCTGCTACAATCTTCCGCTCGAAACATTCGCGCAACTCTGCAACCGGAGTTTATCGGCGTTTAAACGCGATTTTCAAAAAATTTTTCAAACCACGCCGGGGAAATGGCTGTTGGCCAAACGCCTGGAACACGCGCGCACCTTGCTGGCCCACAGCGACAAAACGGTGAGCGAAGTAGCTTTTGAATCCGGTTTTGAAAACCTGTCGCACTTCAGCCGGGTATTCCGCGAACGGTACGGCGTATCGCCCGCCGCCACGCGTTTGCAAACCGCATAGTGTGAATTTACCGGATCAGTACAATCTTCCCGGCGACCGTTTCTTTTTCAAATATGCAGCGAAAATGATATTGGCCCGCGGGTAAATCACCTGCCTGCCAGGGAATAATGTTTTCCCCCGCTGACACTATTTTCTTTCCAGTGGAATACACGAATTGTCCGCTGGAGCTCAAAACGTCAAGTTGAATGATTTGAACTTTATCTGCCCGGACATAAAACACCGCGGAATGCCGTGCTGGATTGGGCATACACGAAACGGCGTTGCCGGCAGAGATGCCTGTGTGATTCAGACCCACCGTTTTCGGCTTTTGTACGATCAGCACGTTTGCCGAATCCGCGCCCGCGGGATAAAACCATATCTCCGCGGTGCGACCCGCCGTATCGGCATTTTCTGCAAAACAAATTTCAATCGTTTGGCTGCCGTCGCCGCCCGATGGGGTAATCGATGTGATCCAGGGCGATACGGTTGAAGCCGTCCAGGAAGTATTGGCTGCTAAAAACAGGCTGACACAACTGGCCATGTATTCGACATCAAATGTTATCGGATCGATTTGAAATACTACCGGCGCGGCTGCCTGCACTACGCCAAGCGACTGGTTTGTCAATCCGTCGCAACCTGAAAACAACAGCATTGCAGAAAGCGGTACTATACTGTCGTTTACGCCGGCTGTAATATTGATCGTCACTACGCCGGGGTCACCGGAAGCCGGATCGACCTGAACCCAAGCCGGCACATTCGTGGCGGCCCATTCGCAATTGGTTTGCAGGGTAATCGTCTTCGTTTCGCCGGTTGCCGGAAAATCCAGGCTGCCGGGTTCAAGCGTCAATACAGGAGCCGCGGCTGCCTGTGTGACACCCAGATTTTGAACAATTTGTCCATCACAGCCAGAAAACGGCACATTGGCCGACAATACGTCGACACTGGCGTTTGAGGCGGCCGTTATGGTGACGAGGGTAGCGCCGGCGCTGCCGGAATCAGGCTCTACCGTAAGCCAGGCGGGGATATTGCCGGCCGACCAGTCGCAATTGGCATTTATAAGAATGGTTTTCGTTTCGCCGGCGGCCGGAAAATCCAGGCCCGGCGGGTCGAGGGATAGCACCGGAGCTGTGCCGAATTGCGACACCGAAATGGTTTGTACCGCCTCCCCGTTGCAGCCGGAAAAAAACAGATCGGCCGTTTGCGGATCGAGGCTGCTGGTAGCGGCAGCTGTCACGGTAATCTGGACGACGCCGGCAGTTCCGGAATCGGGTTCCACCGTAAGCCAGGCCGGAATTCCGCCGACCGCCCAGGCGCAATTCGTATTCAATGTCAAAGTTTGCGATGTGCCCGCCGCCGGAAATCCGATATCCGACGGGCTGACGCTCAGCGCCGGGGCCGCGCCGCTTTGCAGCACACCGAGGGTTTGGACAATTTGCCCGGCGCAGCCGGAAATATCCAACGTATCGGATTGCGAATTAAGATTGCCATTCACCGAGGCAGTAATGCTCACTGTCGTTGCGCCGGCAGTTCCGGAAGCCGGCTCGACCGTGAGCCAGCCCGGAATGTTCAAAATACTCCAGTCGCAGTTGGTATTTACTGTACTCGTTTTTGTTTCGCCCGCTGCGACGAACTCCAGCTGGGCAGGTTCGAGCGCAAGCGCCGGGGGCGCCGCGTCCTGTTTCACCGAAAGGAGTTGAACGATTTGCCCGTCGCAGCCAGAAAAAGCGAGGGAGACCAACAGGGTGTCCACGCTGCTATTGCCATTGGCAGTGATGGAGACCATCGAACTGCCGGCACTGCCGGATGCGGGGTCAACGGTGAGCCAGGCCGGCACATCTTCAACGCTCCAGTCGCAGTTAGTATTCAGGACGATTGTTTTCGAAGTACCGCTGTCCGGAAAATGCAGGATGGCCGGATCTACTGTCAGTGCCGGGGGGGCGGTCAGAATATTTATGGTATAATCTTCCGTTTCACCGCCGAAAAGTACCGTTTCGCAGGGCTGGGCAGGCGTGGAGAATTTCATGCTTACCCGCATGCGGGTGTTTCCCGCTTTCGCCGACGGGGGAATGGCAACGCTGCCGCTCACCGCGCCTGTACTGCCCGGATGGGCGAATACCTGTTCGCCGGCGTCGGAAAAATCATTGTTCCCATTGAAATCTATCCAGACAGACCAGGTTTCCATACGACCCGAATCGGGGAAACCCGGCTCGAGGAAAATGTCGTAAGCATTCCCGCGGGTCAGGTCGGCGCCAAGAGTGGTATAATCGCCATACCCCCAGTCGTTGCCGGAGCCGTTTGCCAGGGTACCGAAGCTGACTTTTTCAATCCACTCGTCTGCTTGCGGCGCCGGGGCAGGGCTGGCGCCCTGGCCAAACGAAAGGCAGTAATCGCCGCATCCTGTCGTGGTAAAAGATTGAGTGGCCGAAACGGAACCTTTGATGCCCGGACAAAACGGCTGGACGCGGAACTCGTAGTTTGTGCAGGGTTTAAAATGAAAAAACTGGCGGGAAACATCCTGGATGTCCGTGAAGGTAGTCCAGGGAACGACGCCCGATTCGCGCAGGTCAAGCGTGTAACCGGTAGCGGTATTCACCGCATCCCATTGCAGGGTGGCCAGGCGCGTCCCAATACCCGTGGCGGTGAGGTTTGCCGGCGCGTCGCAGGGATCGGTGAGCGGTTGCAGGTCCGATTCCCAGAGGCCGCGGCCATACGTAGAGGCGAGTATTTTGTTGGAATTGCGCCGGATTTCCAGTTCTGTAACCGGTACGTTGGGCAGACCGGCGTTGAACAAGGTCCAATCCTGCGCGCTGGGTTCGAGCCGGTACACGCCTACGTCCATGCCCGCGTACAGTACGCCGTTGCTGTTGGGTTGTACCAGCACGCAGTTGGCCGGAAGGTTCGGCAGGGTGCCGGAAATGTTCGTCCAGGTGGTTCCGCCGCTTATGGAGCGGTATACCTTCCGGCCAGAAGTGTAACCGCCAAAGGTGACATACACCTGATCGGCATTTTCCGGATGAACGGTCAGGTAAGTGATCAGGCTGTTGGGCAGGTTCCCGTTTACCGCGTTCCAGTTGGCGCCGCCATCCGCGGTTTTCCAGATGGCATAGCCATCGGAGGCGTAAATGATATGGCTGTTGGTGGGCGCCACGACGATAAAGCGCAGTTTGTTGGTCGGACTAAGCCCGGAAGAAACAGCCGTCCAGGAATTTCCCTGATTTGTGCTTTTGTACACGTCGTTGTAGCCGACATAAATCGTGGTGGGCGAATTGGGATCCATGAGATAGGGCGTGATCCAGGCGCCTTCGAAATCGTCGGGTAAATTGTTGTGGATATTGCTCCAACTGGCGCCGCCGTTGATAGAGCGCCGTATCTCGCCATACTGGAATTCCCCGTACATGATATTGGAATTCGTGGGATGGATAAAACACTCCATCCCGTCGCCGCCGATGTTGTCGGTCCAGGCGCCGGTATTGCCGCGCAGTTTGGTGCCGTTGTCCTGCAAACCGCAGATCACTTTGTTGTCCGACTGCGAAACGCCGAGGCGATACATCTGGCTGATGGCAAGATTGCTGCTGATATCGATCCAGGAGGCGCCGTTATTGTTGGTTTTGTAGATGCCGCCGTCACAGCCCTGAAACAGGGTGTTCCCGCTCCAGAGCAGGCAGTGTTTGTCGGCATGCACCACGGGTACGCCGGGAGGAGCGTCGGAGCCGCGCCAGTGGGTGAGCAACGCCCAGGTAACGCCTCCGTCTTCGGATTTCCACATATTCACGCCGCCGACAAACATCAGGTTGGGGTTGGTGGGGCTGACGGCAATGCAGAGGTCGTACCAGCCCTGCCCTTTTTCGCTGCTGCCGTCGGGGGCGCTGCCCAGAATGTTGGGTGAAGTGGATTTCAAATTGAATGTGGCGCCGCTGTTGGTCGACACGTAAAACCATCTCAGCGCGCCAAAATCGCTTGAACTGGAAGAGCTGCTCACCACGGCCAGCAGTTCAGGGTTGGCCGGCGTGACAGCGATGGCCAGGCGGTCGCTGGTAGTGATCGTAAAAGCGGGGGCAAAGGTCGTCCCGGCATTGACGGATTTATATATCCGGTTGTCGGAAGCCGCGTACACTATGTTAGGGTCGCCGGGTTTGAATTTTACGTCGTAAAAATCGTCGGTGGCAACCCTTGTCCAGGAATCACCGCTATTGGAGGTTTGATACAGACCGTTGCTGGCTGCCACAAGGATGACGTTGGGCGAAGTGGGATGTATGGCCATGTACCGGATGTAAATGCCGTTGTTCACCGCCCAGCTGAGTCCGGTTGTATTCCAGGTAACGCCGCCGTTGGTGGATTTCAGTACGCCGATGGATCGGGTGTCGCTGCTAAAACCGTCGCCGGTGCCCATATACATGATATTGGGATCGATGGGATCAATGACCACGGCCGTGACGCCCAGAACGGTGAAATTATCCGTATTGGTGCTCCAGGAAGCGCCGCCATTGGTCGATTTCCATAGTCCGCCGGCGGGTGTGCCCACCCACAGGGTGTTGGGGTTGGCAGGATCGACGGCGATACAATTGATCCGCCCGATGCCGTTGTAACCGGAAAAGGAGGAGTTGGGGCCCAGACTGGTCCAGTTGGCCGCCGACAGATTGTCTGTTTGTGGATGCTGGGTGCGGTATTTGGCCCATTCCATCGCGTTAATGTTGGCCGGCGGAAAGCTGCCGTCGGGCATTACCCGGCTTTCACGGTACCATTCCCAGCGACGATAAACGGTGTGGCCCACGCCTTTTTCCGGTGTATGCGTATCCCAGTAATCGTTCAGTTGTTGCCGTATCTTGAAGAAGCTGGGTTCTTCCAGTTGGGCTTTTTGAAAATTTTGGGCAATCGAATAAGAGGCCGTAATCGTAAAAACGAGAAGCGCGGCAAGGACACGGAGGCTTTTCATGTTGAGCAATATAGCGGTAAACGAATGCTCAAAAGTAGAAACACCCCGTATCAGAGGGCGTTTTTTGGCAAATCTTGTCGGCTGTTAGCCAATAATCAGGGAGGGAAGATTACACGGGGTACTCGACAAAATTGCGCGGCGTTTCGTATAGCCGCACGTGCAGCTCGTACTTTTCCGGCAAATGTTCTCTCAAGATATTCCAGATCACCACGCAAATATTTTCAGCCGTTGGGTTCAGATCGCGGAATTCCGCGGTATCGAGATTGAGGTTTTTATGGTCGAAACGGCGTTCGATTTGTTCCCGGATCAGATCAGCCAGCCAGCCCAGGTCAACTACCATGCCGGTTTCAGGATCGATCTCGCCGGTCACCTTTACTTCCAGTTCGTAGTTGTGCCCATGCCAGTTCGGGTTGTTGCACAGGCCGAATACCGCCTGGTTTTTTTCGGCGTTCCAGGCCGGGTTGTGCAGCCGGTGGGCGGCATTGAAATGGGCTTTGCGTATGACAGCGACTTTCAACAGTTTTGAGTTTTGAGTTTTGTCCCGAGGCCTCGGGATGAGTTTTGAGTTTTTAAAAAATCACCGTCCCCACAAATTATATTTCAAAATGCAATAGATCGCCCGCACCCCGTCTTTCCAGCCGATCTTTTTGCCCTCGGCATAAGAGCGGCCATAATAGGAAATGCCGACTTCGTAAATGCGGATATCAGGTACCCTGCTCATTTTAGCCGTCACTTCCGGTTCGAAGCCGAAGCGTTTTTCCTGCAAATCCAGGTTTTTGAGGATATCCGCCCGGAACAATTTGTAGCAGGTTTCCATGTCGGTCAGGTTGAGGTTGGTGAACATGTTGGAAACGAAGGTGAGGAATTTATTGCCGATGCTATGCCAGAAGAACAGGATACGGTGGGGGCGCCCGCCCATAAAGCGGGAGCCAAAAACCACGTCGGCGTAACCGTCGAGGATCGGGCGCAGAAGGATATTGTATTCAGCGGGGTCGTACTCCAGGTCGGCGTCCTGAATAATGATATATTGGCCCGAAGCATGTTGGATACCGGTATGCAGCGCGGCGCCCTTGCCCTTGTTTACCTCGTGTTTCAGGTATCGGATATTGAGGCCGGGATTGGCCTCCATGTACCGGCGGATGGCGCCTTCCGTGTCGTCTTTGGAACAATCGTTGGTGATAATGATCTCCTTTTGGATACCACTGGTGAGCTCTACGGCCTTCACCTTGTCGAGGATACGATGTATGGTACGTTCTTCGTTGTAGGCCGGTATAACGATGGATAAGGTTTCGGTCATGCGTCAGGTTGTTCGATGTATCTAAATGCGCTGAAAGCGCCGCAAAAGTACGGTGAAGTTTCCGATTCGTATAAATCTGTCAAAATCAGGAGAAAAAGGATCGGTTTAACATTTAATTGAATGTTTTTGGAAAACTTTTTGCTGAATGTTATCGTTAGATGATTCAAAATCAATACTTTTTTCATAATCCGGCAAAACTGTACAACACTATGGCAAATCGTATCCAAAAATTCCGTCGCCTCTGGCACAAGTCGCCGCGTTTGGCATTGGCGTATCTGCGTCGCAAGGTCAGCCGTCAGGCAAAAAGATTCCTTCCGGTTGATGACTGGAACAAAAATTGGCTTGGCGAAGAGATGCGTCCGTTCAACAGCCTGCGTTAATCGCGGGCTTTTTTGTGCCTACACTTTTTTTTCCTGCTATTTGACCTGTACGTTGCCGGGGGATGTGCCATATTTGTCCGCGTGTTGAACCAGTCCTGTTTTGTACTGTTAAGGGCTGAGATTATACCGCGGATTTGATATGATAAAAAAACACATCCTGTTTTTCGCTTTCCTTGGCCTGATAGCGCCTGCCTGCAATAAAAACGGCAATAAATCCGGCGGCGGCCCGGCTTCTGCCCGCGCCAGTTACAACGTGGTTTCCGTTGAAGGGTTTCTGGTAAAACCGGCCACCCTCACCGCCAGCGTTACTGCCAGCGGTACCCTGCTTCCTTTGGAAGAAACGGAGTTGCACCCCGAAGCGTCCGGCCGGGTGGTGCATATCAATTTGCCGGAAGGCAAAACCGTTCGGAAGGGCGATTTGCTGGTGAAAATATTCGACCAGGACCTGCAGACGCAACTGCGCAAACTGGAGCCTCAACTGAAACAGGCCGAAATTACCGAGCAACGCCTCGGCGATCTGCTAAAGGTAAAAGGCGTCAGCCAGCAGGAATACGACCTGGCTGCCCTGCAAATACAAACCCTGAAAAGCGAGATGGAACTGGTACGGATCAATATTGACAAAACCGAACTCCGCGCCCCATACAACGGCGTCATCGGCCTGCGCAAAATCAGTCCCGGCGCCTATGTGACGCCGGCCACGGCCGTTGCGACCATCAGATCGAGCGGCGCGCTTAAACTGGATTTTTCCATTCCGGAAAAATACAGCGGCCTGATCCGGGTGGGGCAAACCGTTTCTTTCAGCACGGAGGGTAGTACGAAAACCTGGTCGGCTGTGGTGCAGGCCACCGAACAAAGTATCGCGGCCGACACCCGCAACCTGCAGGTGCGCGCCCTGGTGCGCGGGAACACGGCCGATCTGTTGCCGGGCGCCTTTGCCGAAGTAAGCCTTTCGTTGGGCGACAAATCGCAGGCCCTGCTCATCCCCTCGCAGGCCATCATCCCGCAGGCCCGCGATAAAAAAGTATTTGTGGCGCGTGGCGGCAAAGTGCAATCCGTTGCCGTCAAAACAGGCGTTCGCCAATCCGGTATGGTGGAGATCACGGAAGGACTTTCGAGCGGTGACACCATTGCCACCACGGGTATTTTGTTTCTGCGTCCGGAAATGCCCATGAAGTTTTCGAAAGTGGAATAAACCATCACTCTTAATCTGCATATAACCATGCCCGATCCTGCCTACCGCGCCATTCCGGCTTGGGCCGAAGAAGACCGACCCCGCGAAAAATTATTACTCAAAGGCAAACACGCCCTTTCCGATGCGGAGTTGCTGGCTATCCTGTTGGGCAAAGGAACCGTTGGCGTGAGCGCCGTGGCGCTTGCCCAGCATATCCTCGCTTCGGTAGATAATAGTTTACACGAATTGGGCAAACGCTCCGTGTCCGAGCTGACGCGATTCAAAGGAATCGGCGACGCTAAAGCAATCACGATTGCCGCCGCGTTGGAAATCGGGCGCCGCCGCCAAATATCCGACCTGCGCGAACGCCCGCGCATTACGTCGAGCCGCGACGCCTTTAATGCCATCGCACCCTTGCTCACCGATCTCCACCACGAAGAGTTCTGGGTACTGTTGCTCAATAAAGCCAGTGAAGTTTTTTCCCGCGAACGGCTCAGCGCCGGCGGAATGGCCGGCACGGTGGTGGATGGAAAAATATTGTTTAAGACCGCGCTCGATGCCCGCGCCGCTGCCGTGATTGCCATACACAATCACCCCTCCGGCAGCCTGCAACCCAGTCAGGCGGATATTGACCTCACCCGCCGCCTGCGCAAGGCCGGCGAGTTGCTCGACCTGCCGCTGCTGGACCACCTGATCGTATCGGAACGCGGCTATTACAGTTTTGCCGACGAAGGAATGTTGTAAAATAAGCCGGCGGCCTCAATGATTTTTAACATATTTGCCAACCCGGAGGCCGGAGTTTTGTCTTTTTAACCTTATCAGTACAAAACGAACAACTTTATGCAGCAGAACGGTACACTTGCGCGTGCCGCCTTGACGGTCAGTGCCTCCCTTTTATTTTTATCTTTGTTCGGTTGCGACGATACGCCCTGCCGGGAACTCGGCGGCGGCTGGTCCAACCGGGAAGGCCAGTCGTTTTATTTCGATGCCGGCGGTAAAGCGCTCTGGTTGGTCCGCTTCGGAAGCAAGGTCGATACCTTTGCCATGGAGTACCGCTACGATTGTAAAAAACAACCGGCACATCTCGATCTCAGCGGCTTTCAAAACGGCCCCCTGAGTGGAAAAACCCTGTATGGAATCCTCGAATGGAACAGTGACACTTCTTTTCGTTTCGATGCTGAAACCGGCATGGGCCCGGAAGCAAGGCCGGGTCAATTCAACACCGAACAGACCCAAAAATTTTACCGGGAAAAGTGAAAACGAGGTTGAGCGGGTTTAACGGATTGCGGATTGCGGATTGCGGATTGACCCAACTCCTGGCACGGTATGTCACTTGGAGAAAGGTTACGATACCAAGAGCTGGGTCAATCCGTAATCCGTAATCCGCAATCCGCAATCCGTTAAGCCTCTTCTAAGCCTGCGCCGGCGGCGTATTGAAATTCATGGGCGGGAGTTGCGGTTGCTCGGGCTCATCTATTTTGCCGAACTGCATTTCGTATTTCTGCACGTTGTCTTTCAGTGCAAACAGCAGGCGTTTGGCGTGCTGGGGTGTCAATATAATTCGTGCTTTGACCTTGGCTTTTGGCACGTTAGGCATAAGCCGGATAAAATCGACCACAAATTCCGAGTTCGAGTGCGAGATAATCGCCAGGTTGGAGTAAATCCCTTCCGCTATTTCTTCCGAAATTTCGATATTGATGGCTGGCTGCTGATTTTTATTGTCTGCCATTATTATTGAGTGATTGAGTGATTGAGTGATTGAGTGATTGAGTGATTGAGTGATTGAGTGATTATTTAAAAAATTCGTGGAGTAGTTCTCTTTTAGGGGCGGCAAAGGTACGTGAAAAAACCGGGGAATTCCGATTTTTGCCGCATGACAACATGGCTTCCTATTCCCGCTGATGCTGATTTTTCCCTGCACAATCTTCCCTTTGGCATTTTTGATCCCGGCGACGGACGGCCAAGAGCAGGAGTGGCTATTGGCGATCACATCATCGATCTGGCGGCTGCTGCCGAAAGCGGCCTGTTTGGCAAACGCCGGTTTTTTAAAAAAATATTTGAACAACCGGTATTAAACGAATTCATCGCGTTGGGCAAACCCGCGACAAACCGCATCCGCCGCAAGGTACGGGATTGGCTTTGCCTGCCTGACGCGCCCCATAATGCCGGCAGCTTATTGACAGACCGCCGCGCCGCGCGCATGCACCTGCCGGTTCGGGTGGGCGATTACACCGATTTTTACAGCAGTATCGAACATGCCACCAACGTGGGCAAAATGTTCCGCCCCGACAACCCCCTGCTGCCCAATTGGCGCTGGCTGCCGGTTGGGTACCACGGCCGCTCTTCCAGTATTATAGCGAGCGGCACGCCGGTACGCCGGCCCTACGGACAAATCCTGCCCAAAGGACAGGAAACGCCCATTTTTTCAGCGTCCCGGCAACTCGACTTCGAGCTCGAAGTCGCCTTTGTCATTGGAAAAGATACCGTGTTGGGAGAACCGGTCCGGGTAGAAGATGCCGAAGATTACATTTTTGGCCTGGTGTTGTTCAACGACTGGAGCGCGCGCGACATTCAGCGCTGGGAATACGTACCGCTCGGCCCTTTCCTTGGTAAAAATTTTGCCTCCTCCGTCTCGCCCTGGATCGTGCCGCTGGAGGCGCTCAAACCCTTTCGCGTAAAAGGCCCCAGGCAAACGCCGCCCCCGCTCGAATACCTCGACGCCCGCGGCGCCCGTAATTACGATATACACCTGGAAGTTGCCATTCAGACCGGCAACGCTGCGCCCGATGTGCTTTGCCGCTCCAACACGCGACACCTTTACTGGTCCATGGCTCAGCAACTGGCCCATCACACGGTCAATGGTTGTAACATCCGGACAGGCGACCTGATGGCCTCGGGCACCATCAGCGGACCGACGCCCGGCAGTTACGGTTCCATGCTCGAACTTTCCTGGGGCGGTCAGCAGCCGGTGCCGATGAGCGACGGTTCGACGCGTACCTTCCTGCAGGATGGCGATACCGTTGTCATACGGGGTTGGAGCGAAAAATCGGGCATACGTGTGGGTTTTGGCGAAGTGAGCGGCAAAATTCTGCCGGCGTACCCCAGCCCATACCCGGCGGGTACTTAAGGAGCGCCCCTGTTTTTTGATGATATCTGACGTACCTGGCGACTAAACCGGGTATTCTGCCCTTTTTGGTGCTATTTTTGTGCGAATTCCAACGTAGAAATGTTTTGCCCGGAACTGTATTCTCCGGCCAGATATTTTTCCTTAATCCTTCCGGGGCGTTCCGTTCCATACGTTTAATAAAACAACAGTTCCCATGCCGAGATTTTACGCGCTTTTACTCCCCTTATTGCTGTTCTTCCTGGCGGATGTTTCCGCCATCACCAAAACCTGGATTGGCGCCGACGGCGCCAATTGGAACGGCCCTGCCAACTGGGATCCCGCCGGTACGCCATCCGCAACCGACGACGCGGTCATCAGCGGATTTTCCGGCACTATTGTGATGAATTCCAATGCGTTCATCCGGTCGCTGCAAGTCATTAATGGCTCGGATGTGCAATTTGCAGGCAATTCTGCCGCCCGGCGTATGACGATTTCCTGTGCCGGCTGTAGTTCGGGCATAGAAAACGGCAGCGCCGCTACCTATGCGGGCACAGCCGGCGCCGGCGCCTGCGACCTGTATTTTTCACAAAGCCCGGTTTTTACGGTGGATGGAACGCTGACATTTACGGGCGGCGGCGTCAGTGACCTGGTCGCCACCAATGCGAGCGTTACGATAAACGGCAGACTGTTATTTTCCGGTACCGGCGGCTCACGGCTGGTCTGTACGAACGGTGTGACCGCCATCAATGGCGAGATCGTTTACACGGGAGGCGGAACAACATCCGGCGCCAATCAAAACAACCTGTTCATTCAGGACAACGGTATTTATGAAATCGCAAAAAACGGCACCAATGTACCCAATGCCAGCTGGAGCGGCAACGCGACCCTGAAAATTACCGGCATGACCGATAATGACCCCGCGTTTCCCAATAATGCCGTTCTCGGCAACCTGTACTGGGATTGCCCGGGGCAGACCGTGCCGGCCGTCCTGAATGTCAACCTGACCATGAGCAGGGTAGATATTTACGATACCGGCGCCGGAGAAATACAAGTGTCTGCACAAAACGGCGCCGGCCAGATGCGTACCTGGATCGTCAATGGCGACTACACGCAAAGCGGCGGAACGGTCAACCTGTCCAGCGGCAACAATGGCAGTGGCAAAATTATCTTCAAAGGCGGCAATTTTTACGGCTCGAAAACCCTCACGGAAACCTCCACAACCGGCAGGGGTATTCTGGAGTTCGACAGCGGGTTGTCACAAACAGCCTACTTCGGAACGCTTCAGAACACGGTGGACGTGGTGATCAATACGGCAGACAGGGTGCTTTTGAATACCCAGCTGATCATGAACCCACAGACGACGCTCTACCTGCAATCCGGCAAACTGGTCACCTCGGCGCAAAACCTGCTGACCATTTCAGCCGGGGCAACCGTGGTTGGCGGTTCGGTGGTTTCCCATGTGATCGGGCCGGTGCGCAAAGCCGGCAATACGGCATTCACTTTCCCGATCGGCAAAGGCACCACTTTCGCGCCACTGGCCATTACAGCCCCGGCAGCCGTTACGGATACTTTTACGGCAGAATATTTCGACGAGCCTTATACCAATACGAACGATGTACTGCCGCCCCTGGTGCGCGTGAGCAAAATGGAATACTGGCAACTGTACCGAACCTCGGGCGCCGGGCCGGTACAAGTGACCCTGCACTGGACAAACGGCAGCGCCAGCGGTATCAACGACCTGCCCAGCCTTACCGTGGCGCGGTTCAATGGCACAGACTGGACGGACAGCGGCGGCGGCGCCAGCGGCAGCGTGACTACGGGCAGCGTTCAGTCGGACACTACTTCCGTGTTCGACTGGTTTACTTTCGGCGCCAAACTGCCGGCCTTCAACCCCTTGCCCGTCGAACTGACCCACTTCAGCGCAACCCCTGTCCGCAACCGGGTGCTGCTAAACTGGACGACGGCCACGGAAAAAAACAACGCCTGGTTTGTCGTGGAACGCAGCCCTGACGGGCTGGAATTCGCCGAGGTCGGGCGGACGCCCGGCGCCGGCAACTCCACCGCGCCCCGTCAGTACACTTTTACCGACGAACATCCGCTCCCCGGCCCCAATTATTACCGCTTGCGCCAGACAGATTACGACGGCTCGTTCTCCCACAGCCCGGTGCGGCTGGCGACTATGAGCGCCGCGGGCAGGTTGTTGTTGTATCCCTCGCCGGCGAAGGATATGCTTTATATCCGGCAGGGTGCTCCCGCGGCAACACCGCTGCAGTGGTTCATCTTCGACAACACAGGCCGCCTCCTCGCCACCGGGGCACAGGATACCGGGACGCTGACCTGGGAAATTCCGGTAGGTCAATTGCCGGATGGAAATTACATACTGAGCGTGGAAATGGGGGAGGAGCAGTTCACGGAACGGTTTATGAAACTGTAACCTAGTGGCGCGTCCAGCCAATGACGTACAAATCCCTGGCCTGATTTACCGCCACTCCACGTTGGCGAAAAAATCGTAGAGGATTAACGAAGAAAGGATTTCGAAGTTTCTTTAATGAATTTGAAGATTGACAATTAATTACGGGATTCCACCGGTTTTGGCGCCTCCAGCCGCACCTTCAGCAACGCGGCCAGGCGTTCAAAAGCGGCTTTCCACTCCTCGTTCACAAAGTCCCATAGCCCTTTCCGGTATCCTTTGGTGAGCAGGTAAAACACGTTTTGGCTGCGCCAGATGTCGGGTTTCAGGTGCATGTGTTGTATGATGTCGAGCACTTCATTGAGCCATTGCACCCGGGGCAGGGAAGACTCTTCCATTTCGATCTTGACGATTTCGCGGTAAATCCGTTCCCGCGCGGCGTGGCGCACGGCTTCTTCGTCGGAGAGTTTGAAATTCCAGCGTTTCAGGTCGGTGGCGATGCGGCGCAGGGTGCGGGTTTCGGTGACGTGGCTGTTTTGGAAAAAATGTAAAAGGTCGTCGTTCAATACGTAGGAAGCGATATTGCGCCAGGCATCGGGCAATGGCAGGCCGGCTTCTTCCAGTCCGGTCATCAGTTGGTAGTTGTCGTTGAAAACATTCCGGAAATTGGCCTCGGCCAGCAGAAGACTTTGCGCCGTGATGGCGCGGATGATCTTTATTTTTTCATCGGTAAACAAGGTGGACAGGGTGAACTTGTCGGGGCCGAAATACTCCTGCAATATACCGATCACTTCGCCCAGGTTGGCCGCGCGAAAGGCGGTGGCCGTGCGCTGGTGCATTTCGTCGAAGGTCGAGTGGTTCATCAGCGCGCTGATATTGCCGATGATATGTTGCTGCCCGAGATACAAAACGGCAAAACAGTACGTTTTTTCGGCATGTGTGAGGCGCGAGCGGATATTCAGGCGGCCGATGGCCAGCCGCGGCGTACCCGCTTCGATGCGCTCGAATACTTCGATAGCCACGGTGTAGTTGAAGAGCGCCAGTTTGGCCGGATCGTCTTCGAACAGGGAGGCTACGGCAAAGTGCATGGCTACCCGCTCCAGGTTGACGCGGCTGGGCAGCACATTTTGACGGTAACTGGCTGCGCCATCGGAAAATTTATTACTGGGCGCTTTACTCAGTCGCTGCATAAACTCCGGATGGAGATCGGTGCCACTCACTTCTTTGGCATAATCGATAGCCCGAAGGGCATACTGAAGTATCTGGTTGGTTTCGATACCGGAAATTTCATCGAAAAACCAGCCGCAACTGGTGTACATCAGCACGGCGTAACGCTGCATTTCCAGCATACGCAAAACGGCCACTTCTTCTTCCTGGCTGAGTTTTCGGCGGGCTTGTTTCGCCAGAAACTGGCGGATGTTTTCGTCGCTCCGGTTGAGCATTACCCCTATGAAATCATTGCGGGCCTTCCAGACGTCGCGCAGGAAATGGCTGGCTTCTTTTTCAAAAATTGGAATCAGCCGGTCGCGCAGCCAGTCCAGCGTATTGCGCAGGGGTTTGCGCCAGCGCTGGTGCCAGCCCGGGTGGCCGCCAGTATTACAGCCACAGTCGTCGCGCCAGCGCTCTACGCCGTGCACGCAGCTCCACGACGAGTTGTCGTGAATTTGAACTTCCCATTCCGGCGGAAACAATTCAAGGAACTGGCCATAGTTGGTAAGTGTGGCCAGCTGGTTATCTTCGATATGGTTGAGGGCGGCTGCCAGCGCCATTTCTCCAAAGCGGTGATGGTGACCGTAACTTTCGCCGTCGGTGGCAATATGAGCCAGTTGCGGCGTTTCTGTGTCGTCGAGCAATCCCAAAAGGCGGTTGGCAAAGTTTTTACCGTTTGAAAGCAGGCCGTTGAAGGCCACTTCCTGGGCTACGCCGCCGTGGTAAAAATAGAGGGCGATCCGCCGTCCGCTGGGCAGTTGGCACCAGTAGGGATGGCGCGTATCGATCGAATCGGCCGATACCGGCTGCCAGGCCGTACTGCCCATCTTGCGCACGGCTTTTGCCTGCCGGGGCGCCAGCACGGAGAACTGAAGTCCGTGCGCTGCCAGTACTTCCAGCGTTTCCGTGTTCACGGCTGTTTCGGCGAGCCAGATACCTTCGGGATAGCGGCCAAAGCGGTGCTCGAAATCGCGCACGCCCCAATACACCTGTGTTACCTTATCGCGGTAATTGGCCAGCGGCAGGATAAGGTGGCTGTGCACCTGCGCCAGCGCGCTGCCGTGCCCGCCGTAGCGTTCCTGGCTGCGTTTGTCGGCTTTCAGGATCAGGTCGTACGCTTCCGGGTCGTTTTGTTCCAGCCAGGTGAGCAGGGTGGGGCCAAAATTGAAGGATATACGGTTGTAATTATTCCGGATTTTAACGATCCAGCGCTCCTCGTCGAGGATGCGGGCCGCGGCATTGGGGGCATAACATTCAAAATTGATGCGCTCGTTCCAGTCGTGAAACGGACGCGCCGATTCCTGCTGTTCCACGATTTCCAGCCAGGCGTTTTCGCGCGGCGGCTGGTAAAAATGGCCGTGGATGCAGACGTATTTATTCGTTCGGGACATAATACGATCTATCGTAGCGGTTGTATCGGGAAGGGCGGGAAGGCAAAAGTACGCTTTTATTTATTCTAAACCGGCGTCACATACGCCGCCGTGATCCCGCCATCCACCAGAAATTCCGTACCGGTCACATAAGACGATTCGTCGGATGCCAAGTACAGGGCTGCCTGCGCCATTTCCCGGGCTTCGCCGAAACGGCCCATCGGGATATGCACCAGCCGGCGCTGCTTTTTCTCATCGGTGTTTAAAAATTTCATCAGCAGCTCCGTGCGTAACGGCCCGGGGCACAGGGCGTTCACCCGGATATTTTCCCGGGCATGGATGACAGCCAGTTCGCGGGTCATGGACAGGACGGCGCCTTTGCTGGCGGTGTAGGCGATCTGTGGAGTGGCAGCGCCCAGCAACGCAACGAAGGAAGCAGTATTGATAACAGAACCGCCGCCGGCTCGCCGCAGCGCGGGAATACCGTATTTGCAGCCGAAAAAAACGCCTTTCACGTTGATGTTCATGGTCAGGTCCCACACGGCCTCCTCGGTGCTCTCCGCGTCGTCGTCGTTACTGTGCATGATGCCGGCGTTGTTGAACAGGATGTGCAGCTCGTCATAAGTTGCTTCGGCAAAGTCGACCATGTTTTTACAATCGGCGGCTTTCGACACGTCCGCGTGGATATAAACCGCTTCGTTGCCTTCCTTCCGGATCATAGCCGCGGTTTCCTCCCCGCCGGCGTCGTTCACATCCGCCACTACGACCCGCGCGCCCTCGCGGGCAAATAACAGGGCCGTTTCCCGGCCGATACCGCTGCTGCCCCCGGTAATGAGGGCTGTTTTG
>CALEYM010000219.1 GCA_937926185.1 uncultured Bacteroidota bacterium
AAGACATTTCCGGCCTTAATACTCTAAAACAAAGCAATAGATGTTGTAATATTCCGCGGATACCGGTACTTTTGTTGCGACTTCTTATTGTAGTTTTTACACTTTAAATTTGTTTGCCGGATCATGGTACACGCTGCAACGGACTTCTTGTTGACAAAAAATAATGCAATTATGCGTAAAGACGGTACGCAAAATACAAAGATTGTCGCCACGGTTGGGCCTGCCTGCAACACGTATGACAAATTGCTGGAACTGGTCAGGGCTGGCGTCGACGTATTCCGCCTCAATTTCAGTCACGGCACCCATGCCGACCACCTCAAGGTCATCGAGCACATCCAGTATATCAACGACAAATACAACACCCACATCAGCACCCTTGCCGACCTTCAGGGCCCGAAACTACGCGTGGGCAAGATACAGGATAACGCCTTGCCGCTCAAAGCCGGCGATATCATTACGCTGGTCAATGAAGAAGTGGTGGGTACCCGCGAGAAAATTTACATGTCCTACGAACAGTTTGCCGAAGACTGCAACGTGGGCGAACGTATCCTGATGGACGACGGAAAACTGGTGTTCGAGGTCGTGGAAACAAACAAAGTGGATACCGTGAAGCTGCGCTGCCTGCACGGCGGCGTGCTGAGCAGCAACAAGGGGGTGAACCTGCCCGACACGAACATCAAACAACCCTCGCTGACGGAAAAAGACCTCGAAGACCTCGATTTTATCCTGACGCAGCCCGTCAACTGGATCGCCTTGTCCTTTGTCCGCACCGCCGAAGATGTGCTCGATCTTATCCGGCGCGTGGAAGCGCGGCAACACCCCGCCAAGGTGATGGCCAAAATTGAAAAACCTGAAGCCGTTAAAAATATCCGCAAGATCGTCAAAGCGGCCAACGGCATTATGATCGCCCGGGGCGACCTGGGTGTGGAAATGCCCATCGAACAACTGCCCATCACGCAAAAGGAGATCGTACAAATGTGCATGCAATTCTCCCGGCCGGTCATCGTGGCCACGCAGATGATGGACAGCATGATCAAAAACCCCTCTCCTACCCGCGCCGAGGTCACCGACGTGGCCAACGCCGTGCTCGACGGGGCCGACGCCGTGATGCTCAGCGGCGAAACTTCCGTTGGCGATCACCCGACGCTGGTAGTACAGGCCATGACCCGCATTATCGAACAGGCCGAAAAACACTACTGGCCGCAAATTGAAAGCAAACGCCCCCGCGCCGCCGACCGCGCCCGCACCTTCCAAAGCGATGTCGTTTGTTTTAATGCTTGCCGGGTGGCCGAGGAAATCGGCGCCAAAGGCATCGTCGGCATGACCTCCTCCGGCTATACCGCTTTTAAAGTAAGCAGCTTCCGGCCCAACTCCCGTATCTTTATTTTCAGCGATCAAATGCACATGCTCAACACCATGAACCTGTTGTGGGGCGTACAGTGCTTTTACTACGACCGTTTTACCACGACCGACGATTCCATCCAGGATTCCGTGGAAATACTGAAAAACAGCGGCTACGTGGTGCCCGACGACATCATCATCAACACGGCTTCCATGCCGCTGCACCGGCGCTACCGCACTAATATGCTGAAAGTGACGGTGGTAGAGTGATTCGAGCGGTTGCAGACTTTCCAGGTTTTTGAAACCTGGAAAGTCTAAGCTTCCCGGAGACCTAAAACAACACCACCTTTTTTACAACTCGTGCCTCCCCGATCCGGGCTTCAATCCAGTATACCCCGGCAGATACTTCCACCTGCACCGGCCACCGGCTCATACCCGCGGGCAGCGCGCCGCTGAACAGCTTCCTGATGCAGCGCCCGCCTGGCTCCACCAGTGTAATTTGTGTCTCCGCCCCGGTTTTCAACTCCAGTTCTATCCAAAACTGCCCGCCGGACGGATTGGGAAATATCCGGAAGCCGGTGTCCTCCATCACTGCTCCGCTCCCCGACACCGGGTTAGCTTCGGCCGCCCCCACGGATCGCGGCAGGTTAAAACCCAGGCCGTAAAAATCCAGTACCGGCTCCCCGACAGAGAAACCTTTACCCGCCGCCGGGCTGCCGGGCGGGATGTGGAAATCGCCATTGGCCGGATCGGCGAACAGGGGATTCTGGTTGATAATTCCATTGGCCTCCGCCACCGGGATACTGGGGCCAGCCCAGTTACTGTTTCCGGGGTAATACCACAGGTTATTGGAAAAAATAAAGGTCTGCGGGCGGGTGTTCGGGCCTACATTCGTTTCGGTGGACAGGCCGGCATTGCGCACGACAATATTGTTGCGAAAAGTGTTGTCGCCACATTCCAGGAAACGGTCCGGATCAACCGTTTCCTGCAAAATCCGGAGCACCCATCTTTCGGGCAGGTAAATGGTGTTGTTCACCACTTCCACGTTCACGGAGCCTACAAAAGCAACCGCGGCCTGGGCGCCCACGAACACATTGGAATAGACCTGCAGGTTCGCCGCCTCGAAATGCGCCGTATCGGGCCGGAAAAACGCCAGGCCCGTGCTGCCGCCCAGATTGAGCGCCCGCAGTCCGCCATTTTTGAAAAAATTGCCCTCGATACGGATGTGTTCGCTGCCGCCTTTGCACTGGATGGAGTTGGAACCCTGGTTTTCAAAATAATTCCCTTTGATGAGCCCGTAATGACACCCCACCATATCGATGCCGCTGCCGCCGGCCGCACCGTTCAAAAAAGTACAGTTCCGTATCTCGAAATGATCCAGTCCCGACAACTTCAGCAGGTCGTTGTTGCCGGTGGCCGACATGTCGCGGAACGTGCAGGCTTCGAAGATGATGTGGTGCGCCGGCGTACCGTAACTGCCGCCGTCGTCGGTGTTCAGGCCGTTGCCGGTCTGGTGTTGAAAAATGAGGCCGCGCAGGTGCAGGTAGGCCGGGTCGGTCAGTTGAATGGCATTGCTGCCGCCATCGAAAATCACCGTTTCGGCGGCGGCGGCGCGGATGGTGATCCATTTGTTTGCCGTGCCTTGCAGATTGCCGAAGTAAAGGCCGCCGGCATAGGTGCCCGAATGAATCTCGATGGTGTCGCCGGGTTGTACGGCGGAAACTGCCGCTGTAAGGTTGGGGTAGGTTTGGCCGGGACCGACATGGAGGGTGGCGGCGGTAAGGTTGTTATGGAATTGTGCGAAAAAGGGAAGCAGAAAAAGAAACCGGATCATGGCAAGGACGGGTCAGTATGAAATACAATATTTGGAATAACCAATACGGCCAGGGAAAATATAACGTTCGCTTGTGATAAATATGTTTATCCGCCAGACCCGACCTGTATGAAATGGATCTCCATCCCATTGATCGCCTGCCTTTCCGCCACCTGTTTTTATGACCCTGGCGCCCGGCCGTTTGTAGAAAATATTCCGGCAACGGCTGCCGATTCCATTTTACCCGGCATTATCCCTTCCGGCAATACCGTGGAAACCCGCTTCCCCGTACCCGAAGGATTCGTCCGGATGGCAGCGGATTCCAATTCCTTTGCCGCCTGGCTGCGGCGCCTGCCCCTGCACCCCGAGGGGTACCCGGTTCATTTGTATGACGGCAGACTGAAAAGCCGCGACGACGTGCATTGCGCAGTGCTGCACCTCGATATCGGCCGGCGCGACCTGCAACAATGCGCAGACGCCGTGATCCGCCTGCGGGCAGAGTACCTGTACAGCCGCGGGTGCTACGACGACATTC
>CALEYM010000220.1 GCA_937926185.1 uncultured Bacteroidota bacterium
ATCTCCTGGAAGTAACTTCGATCCCCGGTCGGGCCCCCGCCTGAACCGGGGTTCCGTTTTTATTGCGGATTACGGATTACGGATTGACCCAGCTCTCGGTATAGATTCTTTACCCAAATGTAACTGGTTAGCCTCTTTAGATGTCTCACTTCAGCACCTAATGTAAGACATCTAAAGAGGCTAACCAGTTACACCCAAATTTATTAACCGTGCCAAGAGTTTGGATAATCCGTAATCCGCAATCCGCAATCCGTAATCCGTAATTCTTTTTTGCCTACCTTTGTTGATCCTGAAAATCATTGATCCATTCCATGCCTACCGAAGCCAAGCATACACCCGGTAACGCGGCCGGCGGCGACGCCAACGGCCTGCCGATAATGTTGTATCAGAACATTGCCCGGCAGATCCGCGAGGGCAGCTGCGTGTTGTTTCTCGGCCCGGCTGCCATGGCGGCCAAACAACCCGACGGCAGCTACCGCCCGCTGACGGAGCTCTGCGCCACGCACCTGTCCAAAGGCCTGAACCTGAGCGCGCCGGAGGAAGATTCACTGGCCCAGGTGACCAGCACCATACGGATGCGCAATCTGCTGAGCGATACCATGATCATCGCTGCCGTGCAGGATTTTTACCAAAAAGCCGAACGGGAAGCCGAACTGCATCCCCTGCTGGAACAATTGGCCGACCTGCCGTTCAGGATCATCATCAATACCTCCCCCGACGATTTTTTTGCGCGTTATTATGCCCAGGCCGTACGCGATTTCCGTTTCGACTTTTACAATTTCCGCAAACCTACGCCCGATCCCCTGTACACCTTCGGCGACGACGCGCCGCCCCTCATCTACAACCTGTTCGGCTTTTATAAAAAACCCGAATCGCTGGTACTGACCTACGGCGATCAGCTGGGCTACGTCAACAAGATCACCGGGGCCCAGCACGAACGCCTGCCCGACAGCCTGCTGGCCGCTTTCAACGTGCCGCGTTTTTACCTGTTCATGGGTTTCGACTTCGAGGACTGGAGCCTGCGCATCCTCTTTGACGCCCTGTTCCGCAATGCCCGCCAAAATATCCAGCCCTTTGCTTATCCGCTCAAGGGCGAACCCGACGCCGGCCCGCACGCCAAGGTATTTTTTCAGGGCGAATTCCGCATGGAATTTCCCAGGGTGGACATGGAAAGCTTCGTATCGAACCTGCTGGTGCATTACCAGGCGCTCGACGGGCAGGCCGCCAGCGACGACGCCGGGACGCAAGCCGAGGTGCTCATCCTGCACAACGAAGCCGCCGACGAAGAAGGCTGCAAGGACCTGCTCAATCACCTGCGCCCGCTCAAAGTGCGCGCCTGGACCCTGCGCGACGCGCTCGGACAGGGCGACGTGAGCGCCTGGGTGAAAGAAAAACTCGACCAGTGCCAGGTGGTGCTGCCCCTGGTGAGCGCCGACTTTTTCGACACCGCCAATCCCGCCCTGCCCCTGCTCGACGAGATCGTTCGGCGCAATAATCCCCGCGCCCGTTTTCTCGTCATGCCCATCCTGCTCAAAGCGGTGAGCCTCGACGGCACCGCGCTGGGGCAACTCAAAACCACCCGTCCGCTGAACCGCCAGGCCGTGTTTGGCGACAACCAGGAAGACAAACACCTGGCAGATATTGCCGAAACGCTTAAAAAATATATCGACACCCTCGCATGACGCCCGCATCTTCCAACCTGCCGCGCCGGTATCCGGGTCTGAAACCCTTCGAAAGGGCACAAAGCGCCGTTTTTTACGGACGCGGCGAAGACGTGCAGCGTTTCGTCAACCTCGCCGTGCGCGAGCGGCTCGTGGTGTTGTTTGCCAAATCGGGTATCGGCAAAACCTCGCTGCTACAGGCCGGCGCGGCGCCCGAACTGGAAAAACAGGGCTTTATCCCCATTTTTGTGCGCGCCGATAAAACCAATGCCTCGCTGGTCGACAGTATCGGCGAAGCCCTGGAAAAACACCCCAGCGTGGGCGGACGCGACAACACCGGCGAAGTGGCCGGCGACCGGCTCACCCTCTGGGAACGCATGAAACGGCTCGAATTCGACCTCGACGGCCTGCCCGCCACCCCGGTGCTGGTGCTCGACCAGTTCGAGGAAGTATTTACCCTGGGCCACAGCGAAACCAGCCGCCGCCGTTTCCTGGGCGAACTGGCCGACCTGGCCAACGAAGTCATGCCGGAAAACCTGCGCGCCACCCTCATGCAACGGCTCCAGGCCAAAGACTCCAAACTGACGCCTGCCGTCATGCAATGGTGGGAACGGCAACCCGAACTGCGCCTCGTCATTTCCATCCGTTCCGATTTTTTACACCTGCTCGACGAGATCAGCCCCCTGATCCCCAATATTTTGCGCAACCGCTACCAGTTGCAGCCGCTCAACCGCCGGCAGGCCAAAGCCGCCATCGAAGAACCGGCCCGGGCCGCCGGCCTGTTTGCCAGCCCGACGTTCCACTACCACGCCGAGGCCCTGAAGGAAATGCTCGATTTCCTCGCCGGCCACCAGGCCAGTACCGAGGCCGAAGAAGGGGAGGTTTCATTGGTGTTGCGCAAACAGGACGAAATCGAGTCTTTTAACCTGCAAATCCTTTGTCAGTACGTCGAAGAAAAGATCATCGGCGAACGTCACCCGGCCGGCTTTGAGGTAAGCCCGGCCTTTTACGACGGGCACGACGGCCTGGAACGGGAAATCCGGGATTTTTACCACAAACAATTAAGCGGCCTGCCGGAAATCTTTTCGCGCCGAACGGCACTGCCGGTGGAAAATCGCGAAGATTTTATCCTGAAAGCTCAAAATCTGATCGAGGAAAGCCTCGTAACCCCCATCGGCCGCCGCTGCAGCATGGTCGACGATTTCCTGACTTCCACCTGGCAGGTGGATCACGAATTCCTCGACACCCTCGTCGAGACCCGCCTGCTGCGCAAAGAACTCCGGCTCGACGATTATTACTACGAGATCAGCCACGATACCCTGCTGCCGGCCATCATCGAATCGCGCGATTTGCGGCGCCGGCGCGAAAAAGCCGACCAGGAAAGGGCCGAGTTGCAAGCCCGGCTGGACGAAGAAGCCAAACAACGCGAGGCCATTCAGGCCCAGCTCAAGGCGATGGAAGAACGCCGCAAACTGGCCCGGCGGGTAGCCCTGTTTTCGCTCACTACCGCCGTTCTGATGCTGATGTTCACCATCCTGTACGTGTACAACTGGACGCAGGCGGCCCGCAAAGAACTGGAACAGGCCGAATTTATCGTCAGCAGCGAAGCCTTTCCCGCCGGGGTGGAAGCATATCAAAACCTCATCGGACAACCCGTCAAGAGCGCGGTGCTGCGCTGGATGACCGGGCGAAGCGTGTCCCGGGACCTGGAAAAAGTGGAGCGGCTGCACGGCATTTACGATACGGTGGTCGCCGAAAATCTGATCCGGGGCGACTCGTTGTTTTTTCGCGACGCGTACGCGCCGGCGCTCACCAATTTTCGTAAAGCCTACGAAACCATGCACCGCTACACCCAAATCAACGATATCGTGCGCATGACGGAAGGCGACACGATCTGGCGGATCCAGCGCGCCAACATTAAAGAACGTTACGAAGACCTGTACCAGCGCCAGCGTTTCGCCCTGAACGCCATCATCGCCCAATTCAAGATACGGCAGCGCGCCGCCGAAGAGTTTGCCGAAGCCCGCGT
>CALEYM010000221.1 GCA_937926185.1 uncultured Bacteroidota bacterium
GCCACACTCACGCCGATCCACGCCATCATATTTATCTTAAAATATTGCAGCGCTACAAGGGAAATGAACGTCCATATCAGTTGTAGCCACAGTACTTCCGGCGGATGTGGCATAATGACAGCCTTTCCGAGATAAATACACAGGCTGAGAATCACCCCGGCGACGGCGGCCGTGGCGTATTGCAGCACAGTTTTTACGGCCGGATTGGCGTGGGTGCGTTCGATCAGCGGCGCGCCGGCGAAGATGAACAGGAACGAAGGCAGGAAGGTATAGAACACCGTGGCGGCCAGGCCCGCCGTAGCGGCTGCAAGCGAACCGTTGAAGGTGTTATAACCGGCCATAAAGCCCACGAAAGCCAGCACCATGATAAGCGGCCCCGGCGTCGTTTCGCCCAGCGCCAGGCCATCGAGCATTTCCAGCCGCGTCAGCCAGCCGAATTTTTCGACACTTACCTGTGCCACATAAGGCAGCACGGCATACGCGCCACCGAAAGTGACGAAGGCCGCCTGCGTGAAAAACAGGCCGAGTTTTTTCCAAAAATCGAAGTTGACCGTTAAGGCGAAAAAAAGCGCCATGGGCAAAGTCCACAGGAGCAGCGCCGCGCCAATTTGTCGCGCCATTCGCGCTGGAACGAAACCGCCGTGAGGCACGACAGTGTGCCGGTTTATGAGGTATTCCGTTTCGACATCGTGGGCTGTTTCGTTGGCGCCGTGCACCCCAAACTTTCCAGGTTTTAAAAACCTGGAAAGTTTAGGAATCGCGACTGCCGCCAAACCCACCACTATCGCGCCGAGAATAATGACGGGGAAGGGCACGTCCCCAAAATAAATAGCAACAAAAGCAACAGCTGCCACAATATAATGCAACGGTGTTTGCAGCGATTTTTTCCCGATTTTCACAATAGCGCCCGCCACGATGGCCAGTACGGCCGGTTTCAGCATATCGAAAGCGGCCTGCACGGCTGCCAACTCCCCGTAGGTGACGTACAGCGCGCTCAGCCCCCACAGGATAAAAGCCGAAGGCAGTACAAACAGAATACCCGCCGCCAGCCCGCCCCGCACGCCGTGCAGCATCCAGCCGGTATAGGTGGCCAGTTGTTGCGCCTCGGGGCCGGGCAGCAGCATGCAGTAGTTGAGCGCGTGCAGGAATTTCGAGTTGCTGATCCAGCGTTTTTTATCCACCAGAAAATCGTGCATGATGGCGATTTGTCCCGCCGGCCCGCCAAAACTGATAAACCCGAGCCGTAGCCAGAAGGCCAGGGCTTCGCGAAAGCTGGGGTGTGGAGGCGCTGTAATTTGTGGCATGGTTCTCAATGTTTTGCGTCGGGACGCAAATCAAAATTATGAAAATAAAACACCCGCACCGTATGCTGATTTCTGAATGAATTGCCCGACGAAAGCTGCTGGTACAAATTCATATAGCCCGCATGAAGTTGAGCGTGTTTGTTCACCTGAAACACCAGCCCGGCAAAGAACCGGTTTTGGTCGAAGTGGTTATAAACGATATCTTTTCCGAAGTTGATCATTAATTCATCGTTCAGCAAGAACTGCAGACCACCCGGCTCAAAACGTTTTTTGGTAATGGGAATAAAGAAGGCAAAGTTGTACCGGATGCGCCAGTTAAAACTGTATCCCTGCGCCAATTCGCTGGCATTCAATATTTTCCGGCGAAAACGCTGCTCCAGCCGAACCCACTGCATGAGCCTCGCTTTTTGCCCGCGCATGAACCACTGCACCTGTTGCCAGGGGCGGTGTTCGGGCTGTGCAATATACTCATGGCCTTCGGCAGGGAAATGATGGATGTATGCATACGCCGCGGTGAGCCGGATGTCGTCGGCCAAATACCAGGTTGGGCCGGCGCGAACGATAAACTGCGAGAAGTCGCCCACAAAGTCGTCTTTCAACCGCAGGTGCGTGTCGAACCAGAAACCCCACTTGTCGGTCAGTCGGGTTTGGTTGAAAAAGGCGAGCCATGTTTGCTCTTCCGTCGTCACGGTTTTTTGAGCCGTTAGCGGCGTCGCAGCAAGGATAAGAAATAAAAGTTTGAATTTCATACTGTTAGAAAGAATAGCGCAGCGTAACGCCGTAAGTTCGCGGATCACCCAGCACGGCAGCATAATGCCCGGCATTGCCGGCCGCCGGCAACAGTTGTTCGAAGTAGTCCTTGTCGAGCAGGTTGCGGGCCCACAGGAACAGGGTTACGCCTTCGGTCGCACGAAAGCCAAGCCTGCCGTTGAGCAGCGTGTATGCGTCGATGTTCAAATACTGCGACGGCGAGGGACTGGAAGAAAAACCGGAGCGGTAGTAAGTATCGAACGCCAGGAAGAACTTCCCCTTCTGACCGGCGAATGTCGAGGTTGTGGAAGTGATCTCACCGCCGAGCGAGCCGGCCCATTCGGAAATACCGGGCAGTTTTCCGCCCGAAATGTCTTTGAACGCGGTTGGTCCGCCGGTTTCTTCCAGGGGTACCGGCGCATTGGTAAAAGTGACATATTTGCCGTTGGTGTAAGCAAGCGCTCCGTAGAAAGAGAGGTATTGGTTGAACCGGACGTTTCCGTCCAACTCGGCGCCGAGTACCCGCACCTTTTCTGCATTGGCAAGGTAACCGCGATTGACGCCCACCTCGGCAGTCTGCACCTGCGTTTGGAAGTCCTTGATGTCCGTATGGTGGAACACCAGGTTCAGCGTGGAATTTGGCGTAGGCGTAGTCTTTACCCCAAGTTCCAGGTGCGTCACATACTCCGGTTTAATCCGCGCCAAATCAATCAAAACGTCGCCGTTGGCCGTGGGCAAACCGCCCAGGTTTACGCCGACCGGTTTGAAGCTGGTCGAGTAAGTGGCAAAGGTGTTGATCCGGCTGGAAGCTTTAAACGCCAATGTCAGTTGTCCTGACAAGTTGCTTTCGTTCACATCCGCGGTAAATGCCTGGTCGGTGTAAACCGATCTTTTCAGCGCGAGCAAAGCCGGGTCGGTTGTTTGCAAACCGCCGTATGTTTTTCGTTCGTAATCCACTTCTTTCTGATCGGCATTGAAACGCAAGCCGGGCAACAGGTGCAGGCGGCTGGTAATGGCCCAGTCGAGTTGGCCGAATACGGCGCTGCTAAAAGTCTTCAGTTGTGAAGTGGTCTTAATACCGAACCCGTCGAACAAACCGGGCGTTTGCCACAATTCGCTGGTCGAATTCTGGGAAAAACGCCATTGGGCCGCCCCGGATTCTTCAATGTGAACAGGGTCCGTCCGGAGGTCTTGCCCGAGGAAAAACACGCCAAACACGCCGCTCAGGCGGGAAGACAAATTCCCGGCGTACCGGATTTCCTGCGACCATTGCTGGTGTTTCGACGTGGCTTGCGACAAGGACAGCACCGGCAACCCGGTAAAGTCCCGGTCGTTCGAGGGATCCCAATTCCAATATCGCCAGGCGGTGGTTGAAGTCAGGGTGCCCGGCCCGATCTTTGCGTCGACGTTGAGCGAGACACCGCCGAGTTCATTGCCCGAGCGCCAGGGCGTATCGTGGTCGATCACCCGGTCGAACGGATTATTGGCGGGCAGGGTGTAGTCAAGATCGGCGATGATCTGGTTGAACTGCCGGTATGCGGGGCGCAATGTTGGCGCCACACCCGCAATCACCTGCGCGTAGCCGTCGGGTTTTTGTTCCGATATGTCTCCGGCCAGGGTAATATTGATCTTATCCGTTGGCGTGTATAGCAGTTGTGCCCGGAAGCCCAGGTTGTTGAGGTCGTTCACGGGTTTTTGGGTCCGGACATTGTAGAGCAAGCCGTCGCGCTGGGTGCCGGAGAAAGAAATGCGGGCGGCCAGATTTTTACTTAATGGTCCCGTGACGGAACTCTTTGCCTGTATATAGCCGTAGTTGCCGTAACTCAGTTCAAAACTGGCGCTGGTCTTAAAACCGGGTGCGCGGGTGGTGATGTTGAACGCGCCGGCAGTCGTGTTTTTCCCGAAAAGCGTTCCCTGCGGGCCGCGCAATACCTCGATCTGTTCAACATCGATAAAATCAAGCGCGGTGGCGGCGGGACGGGCAAAGTAAACGCCGTCTACGTAGAATCCGACGCCGGGATCAATGCCGTCGTTGGTGAGCCCGAAGGTTGAACCCAACCCGCGAATATTGAGCGTCGTGTTGCGCGGATTGGAGGAATACAGCTGCACTGTCGGCACGATTTCCTTCAGACGGTTCACATTGAAGGCGCCGGCCTCCTCGATGAGTTTGCCGCCTACCACCGAGATCGGGATCGGAACGTCCTGCGCCGTTTCTTTCCGCCGCCTGGAGGTGATGACGATTTCAGAAAGACGGTTGTCGTCAAAAAGAACGATCTCCAGCGGCGTATCTGAGCGTTCGGTTATCTGGATTTCCTGGACGAGAAAACCAATCGAATGTACCACAAGTGTAAAAGGAAGTGCCTGGGGAACCGAAATGCTGAATTGGCCGGCAGTATCGGTAACCGCAAAAGCGTTGACGCCTTTTACGCTTAAACTTACGCCGGGTAACGGTTCGCGGGCGCTTTGGTCTAAAACAACGCCCCGAACGATATTGGATTCGTTTTGCGCAGCAATAAAACGGGGTAAGAAAAGAAAGGTAAAGGTTGGGATCAGGACATGGAAAATTATTTTTTTCATGGAAATGATGTGCTGTTGAGTGATCAGGAATCGGGTGAAGGCGAGCTGTCGGAGCAACGGAAATTCAGGTCCCGGACGGGACAACAGCACATGGGCGAATAGCTACAATTGGTGTAGATCATGATGTTTAAAGTATTTAAAAGTGAATGAATTACTGTTTAATAAACGTCCTCCAGATACCTTCTCTGCCGCTTTAACTCTGCCAAATATGCTTCTGCCTGTTCGGCCGAACGCCCGCCGTGCCCGGCCACAATTTGCCGGAAAGCCTCCCGCACATCCCCGGCCATGCGGCTTTTATCGCCGCAGACGTACACCTGCGCGCCGTTTTCGAGCCAGTCGAACACTTCACGGCCCTTTTCAAGCAAGCGGTGCTGCACGTACACTTTTTCGGGCTGATCGCGCGAAAAGGCTGTGTCGAGGCGGGTCAGGGCGCCTTTTTTCAGGGCCTGTTGCCATTCGGTCTGATACAGAAAATCGGTTTCAAAATGCGGGTTCCCGAAAAACAGCCAGGATTTGCCCCGGGCTCCGGTGGCTTCGCGTTCCTGTATGAAGGCACGGAACGGCGCCACCCCCGTGCCGGGGCCGATCATCAGAATGGGCGCATCGGGGTTTTGCGGCAGTTTGAAATACTCGTTCCGTTCGACAAAAACACGGGCGGTTTGGCCGGCATTCAGCCCGTCGGCCAGCCAGGTGGATGCGGCGCCGCGTTTTTTGCGGCCGTTGGTTTCGTACCGTACCGCACTCACGGTCAGGTGGGCTTCGCCTTCGGCAAATGAAGGGCCCGAGGCAATGGAGTACAGGCGCGGCTGCAGGCGGCGCAGTACCCGCAGCAGGCTGTCGGCCGACCAGATGTCGGGGAAATCGCGCAGCAGATCGGCCAGGTCGCGGCCCCAGGTATATTCGCGCAAGGCATTCGCATCTTTTAAGAGGGCCGATAGTTTGGGATAACGGGTACGGGCAAAGAGTTTCTCCAAAACGTCGCGGGTGATGAGCGTTAGTTCCACGTGGTGGGTCAGCACTTCGACGAGGGTGGTTTTTTCGCCGTCCCAGTCCACCCGTTCGCGGGCGGGCAGGATAGTGGCTTTAAGCACTTCCTGCACCAGTTCGCGGGGATTTTGCGGCCAGATGCCGAGCGAATCGCCGGGTTCGAAAGTGAGCCCGGAACCTTCCAGCGACAATTCGAAGTGCCAGGTTTCGCGGCTGGAGCCGCGGCCGTTGAGCTGGATTTTCTCCAGCACCGGCGCCGCGAAAGGATTTTTGCGGTGGTACGGCGAAACCGGGGCCGGTGCAGTCCCGGCCACATCCACGGCGGCCGTGCCGGCAGCAGCAGCCGGAGTCCTGTTTTCAACGTTTATTTTTTCCAAAACCGCGGCGATCCAGCGGTCGGCATCTTCCTGAAAATCCACGTCGCACTCCACCCGCTCCGCCAGGCGCCGGGCGCCGAGTTGGGCCAGTTTTTCGTCAAAATCGCGGCCGGTTTGGCAAAACTGCGCGTAACCGCGGTCGCCCAGTGCCAGTACGGCGTATTGCAAATCCGCCAACCGCGGCGCGCGGGCCGAGTGCAGGAAACGGTGCAGCGTTTCAGCAGCAGCCGGCGGTTCGCCCTCGCCATGCGTGCTCACCACCAACAACAGCAGGCGTTCGTTTTTCAACTGCTGCTGCGTGTAGTCGTTCATGTCTTTTACCGACACGTCGTGGCCAAGTGCGCGGGCCCGGTCGGCCAGTTTTTTCGCCACCGATTTGCTGTTGCCGGTTTGAGAACCAAATAGTACCGTCAGGGCCGTTTTTTCGGGCGGAGCGGCAGTGGGGGCAACGGCCAGCGCGGCCGTTTGCACGGCAGCCGAAGGGCCGGGTTGCCCTTGGCTTTGCGACAGGCCGTACAGGTAGCCGCTCAGCCAGATCTGCTGGGCAGGCGCGAGTTCGGCAGTGAGTTTGCGCAGCAGCGCTTCGTCGAGTTGGGGCAGCGGAGTATGGATGTTTGACATAACGAAAAAGGTTGCTGGTTGGAAGGTTAGAGGGTTTCTGGTTGGCTCGCAGGGTATTCGATGCAGCAAGGGTGTTTACAGGCAAACCCCGAAGGGGTCGAATGTGAATAGCCCGGTATGAAATGCCGGGTTGGAAAGCGATTAAACCGTTTCGCAACCGCGATACCGGCGAGGCTCGGCGGTGCATAATACCCGTCGCGAGTCAACCCCGCCCCCGCCCGGCCCGCGCGCGGTACGGGACAGGCCCATAGCCATCAACTTAATGGTGGCACGGCCGCCCGGCATGTCAACCCCACCCCCATCCCCCATAGTCATCAACTTAAGGGATTGTGCATCGCGTTCCGCCCGTGAAACCCCACCCCCGCCCCCCCGACCTGCGGTACGGGGGGTCGGGGGTGGGGTTGAACACGCGAAGTCGAATCCTCAACCTCCGCCAATACAGCAGATAAATCCCAGGATTTCAATCCCGCTACTTCGCCTAACACAATAACAGATGGGGATTTAATTTCCTCTTTTTCAACGTTTTGAACGATAGTATCCACTGTTCCGAATACGTTTTTTGCCGTGGGCAACGATCCGTTCTGCAAAACGGCCGCGGGCAAACCGGCTTTGCCGGCACGGTGAAAAATACCGGCGATCTCGGGTAGTTTGGCCAGGCCCATCAGCACCACCACGGTGGCGTCCGATTGTGCCGCTGTATATATGTCCGGCGATAACGACCCGTCGGAGGTGGTGGCGGTGATCACCCAAAAACTCCGGCTCAGGTTGCGGTACGTCACCGGAATGCCCGCCAGCCCCGGCACGGCGATGCTGCTGGAGATGCCGGGAATGTAGGTGGCCGGAATACCGAGCGCTTCGGCGTACTCCATTTCCTCGAAGCCGCGTCCGAACACAAAAGGGTCGCCGCCTTTGAGCCGCACGACATGGCCGTGTTCACGGGCCATTTCCACGATCAGGGCATTGATCTCGTCCTGCGTGAATTTTTTGAAATTCCGGCGTTTGCCCACGAATATACGTACGGCCGGGGGCGGCGCGTATTCGAGCAGTTCCTCGTTCACCAGCGCGTCGTACAATACCGCGCCGGCGCTTTGCAGGGCGCGCAGGCCTTTGAGCGTGAGCAGTTCCGGATCGCCGGGGCCGGCGCCCACCACGCTGAGGTGGGGAGTCGGATCAGATAACATAGTCGGGTTCGATATTTTTGATCATACCGGCCGCCACGGTTTGGCAGGTATTTTCGTGAATGAGGATAAAAGCGCCGGTTTTCCGGTTTTCGGCGTAAGGGTCGAAGGCCAGGGGTTCGCTGGTGCGCAGGCGCACGTGGGCCAGGTCGTTGATGGCCAGGGCGTACGGCTGGGGTATTTTTTCCAAAGTGTTGATATCCAGTTTGTAATACACGTCTTTGACGATAGCCTTCACGGTGGCGCTGTTGTGCTGAAGCAGAAAACGGGCGCCCACGCGCAGGGGCGTGCTGTCGGTAATGCAAAGTATGGCCTCCACGTCCTGGCTGACCGTGGGGAGATCGTCGGAACGGACGATGGTGGCGCCCCGGCCGATGTCAAGATCGTCGGCCAGATGCAGCACGGCGGGCTGTGGCGCAAAGGCTTCTTCCACCTCCTGCTGGTGCACTTCGATGGCGGTAATGCTGCTGCTCAGGCCCGAGGGAAACACCGTGACCCGGTCGCCTTTGCGGTAAATGCCGCTTTGTATCTGGCCCGCGTAGCCGCGGTAATCGTGAAGATCATCGCTTTTGGGCCGGATGACGTATTGCACCTGGAAACGCGGGTCCCGCAGGTTGCGGTCGGCGCTTAATTCCACTGATTCGAGGTGTTCCAACAGGGTGGGGCCGGCGTACCAGGGCATGTTGCGCCCCTGGTACTCGTCGGACGACTTTGAGTCGTCCGACGAGTGGGAAGGGTACACCACGTTGTCGCCGGCCAGGGCGCTGAGCGGAATGCAGACAAGGTCTTTGAAATTCAATTGCTGCGCAAAGGCCCGGTAGTCGGCCACGATCCGGTCGAAGACTTTCACCGAATAATCCACCATATCCATTTTATTGATACACAGTACGATATGCGGAATGCCGAGCAGGGAAGCGATAGCCGAATGCCGGCGCGTTTGTTCAATCACGCCGTGGCGGGCATCTACGAGGATCAGGGCGCAATCGGCATTGGAGGCGCCCGTCACCATGTTGCGGGTGTATTGTACGTGTCCCGGCGCGTCGGCGATGATAAACTTGCGGCGCGGCGTGGAGAAGTACTTATAGGCCACGTCGATAGTGATGCCCTGTTCGCGTTCGGAGCGCAGGCCATCGGTCAGCAGCGACAAGTCGATGCCACCGCCCGGCGTGTTGCGGCTTTGCCGTTCGATGGCCTGGAGAATATCCGGCGATACGGCGTGGCTGTCGTACAGCAAGCGGCCGATCAGGGTGCTTTTGCCGTCGTCGACGCTGCCGCAGGTGATAAAACGTAGAATATTCATCGTTTGGCGGGAATGTCTTTTTCGGGGGGTGGGATGGGGTAAAAATTTTTT
>CALEYM010000222.1 GCA_937926185.1 uncultured Bacteroidota bacterium
AGATATTGATTGTCAGCTGATTGAGTAAGACTCCCGCTTGCGGTTTAGTTCAACTATAATATATTTCTTAATTTCCTGCTTTTTCCCGGCGAATTTATTTCATTTTGCCAAACAAAAAACGCCGCAACCGGAGTTCCTCTCCCGTTGCGGCGTTATTATCCGTTCAAAAAATAGTACAACTCAGAAACACCACCCGTTCGCTTCCCGCAGTGCCCCGGCGATCAGCCGGCGTTTTTCCTTCACATTCACGGGCGGGTATTTGGTGAAACGTTTCACGCCCATGAGGAAGGTTTTCAGCAGATCGCCTTCGGCGAAGGAGGCCAGTGCGTCGGTAGCGTTTTTGGTGATACGGGCCGTGGCGTCGTGCAGGAACACCTGGAGCATGGCGTCGTACACTTCCTGTGCCCGCGGTTTGTTGTGCATGCCGGCCAGTTTCTGCACGCGCAGCAGCATCGATTCGGCGGCGAACAGGTCGATGAACATATCGGCGACGTTCGTCAGTACCTCCTGCTCTTCCTTGAGGTTGAGTTTGCCGTCCATCTGCATTTTAGCGCCGGCGCCGGCGGTCATCAGGATGATCTTTTTGAAATCGGCGATGGCGCGTTTTTCTTCGGCGTAGTCGCCTTCCGGTTTATCGAAGGACGGCATTGCGGCCAGTTCCTTTTGCACGGCCCAGGCCGGACCCACGATGTCGAGCTGGCCTTTCAGGGCGCGTTTGAAGAGCTGGTCTACCATCAGCAGGCGGTTGATCTCGTTGGTGCCTTCGTAGATGCGGCTGATGCGGCTGTCGCGGTAGGCGCGCGCGGCGGGGTATTCCTCGCTGAAGCCGATGCCGCCGTGTATTTGTACGTTTTCGTCGACGCAGTAGTCGGTCACTTCCGAGCCGAACACTTTCAGGATGGAGCACTCGATGGCGTATTCCTCGGCGGCTTCCAGCATCGCCTGGCCGTAGGTTTTGCCCGCGGCGGCAGCGGCGGCTTTTTTGTCCTGCATCAATTGGGAGGTGCGGTACACCGCGCTTTCGCCCGCGAAAGCTCGGATGGCCATTTCGGCCAGCTTGTATTGTATGGCGCCGAAGTTGCCGATAGGTTGCCCGAACTGCAGGCGTTCGTTGGCGTATTTGGTGGCCATATCCACCACTTTTTTAGCGCCGCCTATGCTCATCACGCCTAATTTGTAGCGCCCGATGTTCAGGGCGTTGAAGGCGATCAGGTGGCCTTTGCCGATCTGGCCGAGGGCGTTTTCGGCGGGCACTTTCACGTTTTCGAAAAATACCTGCCGCGTGGAGGAACCTTTGATGCCCATTTTGTCTTCCTCGGCGCCCAACGTCAGACCCGGCGAGTTACGTTCGACGATAAAGCCAGTGAATTTATCCCCGTTTACTTGGGCGAACACGATAAAAAGATCGGCAAAACCCGAGTTGGTGATCCACATTTTCTGGCCGTTCAGCACGTAATGGCTGCCGTCGGCGCTCAGGTCGGCGCGCGATTTGGCATTGAGGGCGTCGGAGCCGCTGCCGGGTTCGGTGAGGCAATAAGCGGCTTTGAGGTCGCCGTTGATCAGGCCGGGCAGGTATTTGCGTTTCTGCCCTTCGGTGCCAAAGTAAAGGATCGGCAACATGCCGATGCCCGTGTGCGCGGCAAAGGCCACGATGAAGGAGCCGGCGGGGCCGAGCACGTCGGCGATTACCGTGTTGGTATTGGTGTCCAGTTCGAGTCCGCCGAATTCCTGGGGCATGTGCGCGCCCAGCAGACCCAGGTCGGCCGCTTTTTTCAACAGGGCCGGAATCAAACCTTCTTCCTGTTTCTCAATCCTTTGCACATTGGGGAATATTTCCTGTTCGAGGAAGTCTTTCACCGTCTGCTCGATCATGCGCTGCTCTTCGTTCAGTTCTTCCGGGATAAAAATGTCTTCCGGTTGTGTGTCGCGGATCAGGAATTCACCGCCTTTGAGTACGTCCGTTTGCACCAGTGTATCTGTCATAACTTGTAGCGAGTTTAAAATTTAGCGAATTTTCGCTACAAAGGTAAGCGGGTTTGGGGAATGGGGCAAGAGGAGATGGAAATTTTATTGCCCGCGGAGTGTAAATTTTTCACCACGGAGGCACGGAGGCACGGAGTTATTTCGCCTTCGGCGAGGTTTT
>CALEYM010000223.1 GCA_937926185.1 uncultured Bacteroidota bacterium
AAAACAACAAAAAACGAAAACGAAGCATCAGAAAAATGGGAAACACTTTCTCGACGATGTGATTGGGATTATGGATACCGAATCTGGCGATGAAATGGACAAAATTGTCAATCGTGAATTCCAACAAATTGAAGGTGAATGGTAGCCGCGTTGGATACGAATATCGTTGTGGATTTGCTTCGTAATCAGAACGAAGCGCCGGTTAAAATATTGACATACACCGCGCTTTACCCTGCTGTCCAGCGTCTTAGACGCGCAGACGAATATTTCAGCGGACTTTGTCCGCATTTGGATTAAAAATCCATCTTTCCTCATTTACCGTGCGTTTTGAATTTTCATGCGGACAAAGTCCGCTAAAATATTCGTCTGCGCGTCCAAGACGCTGGACAGCAATCAGCAGTAATCACTCGATCATCCCCGACACCTTATCCACCATCGCCTCCACCAGGCCCGGCAGATCGCTTTTTTTCCCCGTCACCTGAAACTCTCCTTTCACCGTTTTGCCTTTAAACAAACGCCCGCGCACTTCCACCGCGTCGCCGTTTTGCTTGTAGCGGCCTTTCATGGAGTAAGCGTTTTCGTACTCGGCCACATCCACGTAGATCAGGCTGGCCTGGGCGCCCTCCAGGGTGAGCTGCTGGAAATAGGAGGCCAGGGCCGGGGTGAGGCCCAGCACGTCGTCGAAGCTGTCTTCGTCCTGAAAATTGTTGCGGATAAACACCGGCTTCACCTGCGCCACCGGGATTTTCACCTGCGCGTCCACGATGCCAATATCGAAACTGGCGCCACTCTTCGGAAAGGCGAGTATAGGCGTCTGGATGCCGCCGATACCTTTGGCCAGTTCGGGTACTTTATCGCGGGAGTACTGGAACAGGGTCATCACATCCACCCGTTTGTCGTTGGTGAGGGCGAGGCCGCTCATACCTTGTAAAAGGCTGTATGTCAGCAGGCCCTGGCCGTACTGCCCGGCTTCATAACTTACCTTGTCGGCTGCCGAGCCGGTGAGGATAAACATGCCCGTGCGATCTTTCATGCGGTCGAGGGCGCGGATCTGGGAGGAACTGAGGTCTTTACGGCCGGCGAGGTCTTCCACGATCTTGCCGGAGTTGCAGGCGTCGAGGATCATCACCTGTTTGAGCGCGGCGATGGATTTGATCCAGTCTGTGATTTCCGCGGAGGAAATGGCGTAGTTTTTCCGGACCTCCGGATCCTTGAGGTCTTCGCTGGCGATGTCTTTGGTGAGGTAATAAAATTGTCCCTGTTCGGCGGTTCCGTAGTTGACGCCGTGGCCGGAAAAGTAAATCACGAGCACGTCCTGCGCCTGCGCTTTGGCGGCGATGTCGGTGAATGCTTTTTTAATGGTCAATTTGCTGGAGATATCCTGCTTGGCGGTTTCCTTGGCATCGGTATTGAGCAGCGTAACGGACACCCGGTCTGCGAAAACTTTGGGCGCCGCGGCGCGCAGGGCCTGACTGAAATACGCCGCGTCGCGGTCGGCAAATTTCAGGTCGAGTTTGTCGCCGGCATAGTTGGCCGTGCCGACGACCACGGCGTACAGGCCTGGTTTTTTATTGGTTGAAAGTCCCGCGGTTCCGCCTGCCGTTCCGGTACCGCGCGCGGCAGGCGGGGGGATGTATTCCAGTTCCAACGCCTGGCTTTTGAGCCAGCCCGCGTTGTTGTACACCCGCAGCGCGATCGTGCTGGACCCTTCATCCTTGTAATACTTGCCAAATTCCGTTAAATCCAGCGTTACCGTTTGGGCGCGCTGCGGGTTGGCGTCTTCCTGCACTTCTTTGCCGTTGACGAATACGCTGAGTTTGCCGATGCCGCCGTTGCGGGGCGTCAGGTCGACCTGCAGTTTCAGTTTATCGTCGCTGATCTGCGCGTTCATTTCCGGGTATAGCGGCACCGCGCTGAAGGCTTCCACGGAGCGGAGGGGGTCTTGGTTCAGGCCCGTCAGTTTGCCCAGCAGGCCGGGTTCGTAGTAGCGCTCTTTGAGTTGTTCGAGGTCGACCACTTCCGTGCCCACGACAAAGTGCATGAGATTCATGGCGCCGGGCGAGGCGTCGAAGAGCCCGGCGGGCGTGGTGACGGCCCATTCCGTGGAATCGAGCACAATCAGGGTGGCGATTTCTTTACCGGAGGCACGGTCCCAGATTTTGGCGGTGTTGTCGCGGCTACCGGTGAGCACATACTTTCCGCCCACGGGGTCATTAGACGTGGCAGGCGAAAACGCTACTGAAATCACGTCGTTCGCGTGGCCCCGGTAGGTCTGAATTTCGCCGCCGATCAATTCGCTGCCGATGGGGTCGCCCATTTGCCGCTGACTCATTTCCTCCTGTTTTACCACGTTATTTGCGGGGTCCCAAAGTTTGGCCGTATTGTCGTTGCTGCCGGCGAGCACGTACATGCCGCCGTTGGCAGCCCGGGTCACGGCTATGGCGTTGACCCGTTCGTGATGTCCCCGGAAGACGTCTGTTTCCGCCCCGGAATCGACATCCCAGCGTACGACAGACTCGTTATCGTTGGCCAATACCGATTTTCCGTCGGGGGAAAATATCGCGATATAAGACTGCCCGAACAGGAGTCCGATATCAAACCCATTACTGTTACCTTCCCGAAACGTTCTTAGTGGCTCTTGCGGGTTGTCGCGGCTCCATAGTTTTACGTGCGGGCCGCCGGTCAGGTAGTATTTTCCACCGGCAGGATCATCGGGGGCAGGCGGAGAAAATGC
>CALEYM010000224.1 GCA_937926185.1 uncultured Bacteroidota bacterium
ACCGGCAACCTCGACCCCGAAACCAGCGACGACGTGCTGGTGCTCATGCGCAATCTCGCCAAAGAACACAACACCGCCGTGCTTTGCGCCACCCACGATTACCGTATCCTGCAAAATTTCCCCGCGCGCATTATCCGCATCCGCAACGGCAAACTGATCGACGACGAAGGAGTGGCAATAAGGTAGTTGATTTGTTGATTCGAGCAGCCAAGCTCGGGCTCTCAAATCAACAAATCAACTACTCCAGCTGTGCCATTTTCGCCAACACCCGCTGCCTGCGCCGGGTTTCGACGCCTTCTGCCAGTAATTTCTGGTGTTCGGTGTGCGGGCGGAAGCCGGTGGTGAACACATCCGATTTGCAGGTGGCGGCGGATTCTACGTATTCGGCGAATTTTCCCAATGCAACCAATACGTCGGTTTCCTTTTCCCGGATAGCCTCGGTACGCGATTTGCGTTTTAGTTCCGGGTTATCCAAAACGGCATTGAGTTCGGCACTGGATTTATCCAGCGAATCCCACAGGTCGGCGCGGTTGGGAACGTAAACATTGTTTTGGGTTTTTCTCAAAACCCTTTCGGCAAAAACGGCCAGGTTACGGCCGTGTAAAAACAGAAAATGACGATCGATGTGAAATGGTGCACTCATTTTTGGTCAGGACTTTTGCTATGACAGGAGTCTGCAAATATAAAGACCATGCAATTTTGTGCAAAACTTAATTATTTACAAATTTTTTTTGGCAAAAAGTCGTTCGACCAACAAATTTAAAGGGTTTAGCCCGAAAAATCGCTTATTTCCACCACATTAATCCCGCGATGCGGCTTTCAAAATCTGCAAAACATATTTTCCCGCCGGGGCTTTGAACAGCATTATGTATTGCCCGGCAGGTATATTCAGAGCGCCGGAATCTTTCCCGTCCCAGGTCAACACGTGCTCGCCGGCTTCAAACCATTTGTCGGTTATTTTTCGCACCCGGCGCCCCTGCATATCCAGCACCTCCACCTGCAATTGCAGGGCCTGTTCGAGGCGGAAACGGCAAACCACGGAATCCAGGAATGGATTCGGCTGCACAGTGCAAGATTGCAGCACAGGGGCAGCGGCGTCCGGCTCGGTGTAGCCGGTTACGCCGCCGCCCTCCGTTAACGTAATATATTGATTTGCAGCCAAGTCAGTGTATGTTTCCACCAGGCCGGACGGCCACCGCACTTCCAGCAATTCCACGGTCGCGGCATCGCCGAGGCCGAAATGGGCGTCCAGTTGGTTTTGCCCGCAATAGCCGCTCTGTGCGCTGATCTCGCGCATTTGCGTGACCTGTTTTCCACCAATGACGGCCCGCGTCACCACCCTGGCGCCAATGGCGCTCCGGTTGCTGTTCGTGCCGGTACAATGGACAACGAGCCAATGGTTGGCGCTTTCTGCCGCGTGGTTTTCGTAGAGGTAATCCGGTTGGTTGGCGTTGTAGCAGTTGGCCACTGCCAGGTCGAGGTCGCCGTCGCGATCCATATCGCCGAATGCGCAACCGTAAGACCAACCCTTGTCCAGCGCCGGCGCTTCCAGGAGGTTGCGGAGAAACTTTCCGTTGCCCTGGTTGATAAACAGGAAATTGTTCCAGGGTCCGCCCCAGAAAGCGTTGGTAACAAACAGGTCGAGGTCGCCGTCGTTGTCCACGTCGGCCCACTGGCTGCCGAAGGAATTGCCGCCGCTGCTCACTACCGGATCGCCCGTGATTTTTTCAAAGTTTCCGCTGCCGTCATTGCGAAACAAGGCGTCATTGCCCTGGTCATTGGCCAAAAATACGTCCAGATCGCCGTCGTTGTCGTAATCGCCCCAACTGGCGCTCATGGTTTTCCCGCCGTCGCCGACCAGAGGGCCGCTTGTGATTTTGGTGAATCCTCCGTTGCCATTGTTGCGGTAGAGGTTTTCGTGCTGGTCGTTTTCGTTGGTGACGAACAGGTCTTGTTTGCCGTCGTTGTTGTAGTCCACCCAATTGACGCAACGCGAAAGAAAAGCGTCGGTTACCGGCGTTCCGGTCGTAATTTTTGTGAAAACGCCGTTCCCATCGTTGTGATACAGGAAGTTGCGCTTGTTGCCCGCGCTGTTGGTTACATACAGGTCGGGCAGGCCGTCGTTGTCGTAATCGCCCCAGGCTGCCGTTTCGGAATAGCCGCCGTCGGCAATCGGGCTGCCGGTCGTTACCTGCTGAAAAGCAGCATTGCCATTGTTCAGATAGAACAGGTTGTTTACGCCATACCAATTGACCACAAAACAATCATTATCACCGTCGTTGTCGCAATCGGCCCAGGTGGCCCCGTCGGAGGGCTTATTGTCCTGTACAATCGGATCGCCTGATACCGGTGTAAACCGGCCTTTCCCGTTGTTCAGGTAGAGAAAATTGTTTTCCCCGTTTTCCGGGCCGTTGGAAATGTACAGATCGAGATCATTGTCGTTGTCGGCATCGATCCAGTTCACGCTGCGCGAGTCGCCGGGCGTGTTTACCACCGGCGAATTTTTCACTTTGGTAAAAATTTTGGGCGCAACCCAAAAGTCGTTGCAAAACAGGGGGCCGCTTCCGCCGCCGCCGTAAGCGCCCAGGTCGCCGCGCAGTTCGCCGCGGGCGGGAAACGCCGCCGAGCGGTTGTTCAGGGTAAAATCCCCTCCGCCTGCCGCCGGGTCACCCGCATCGATACAGGGCGAACCGGGCGATAGCTGAAAACAGAGCGTATCGGCAAACAAAGGATCGTCCGCGATATTACCGGTTCCTGAAAAACCATCCTGAATACAATTGTAGCGTACGTCGGTGTTAGCGCCTGCCTGATCCACCTGTTTGCCAAGTGCTTGTGTGTTACCCCAAACGATGTTATTTCGCATCAGCAGTGTTATGGAAAAAGTCCATACGCCGCCGGCCTTCCCGGAGAATTGCTTGTCGCCTGCCGGGGTTTGATTGTAAGCGATCACATTGTTCTGGAGGCTCACCTCCGTTTGCTGGTCTTTCCCGGTGCTCCAAAAGCCGCCGCCGCTGAAGTCCCTGCCGCCATAATTAAAAGCGATCACGTTGTTGCGCACGATGGCGCCGGGGCAATAATTGAGCACAATGCCGCCGCCGTAGCCTGCACCCTGGTTGTGCGCGATCCGGTTGTTTTCGATCAGGGGCGCCCCGTCACCGCAGCGGATACCGCCGCCGCCGTTGCTCACCATGCCCGGCCCCGGGGGCAACACGACGTTATTCCGGATGATGTTGTGCCGGATCACCGGCGACGAAAGCTCCGTGAGAATGCCGCCGCCTTCGCGGAACACGCCAAAGCCGGCAGGGTCGAGCCACACCGTGCCGCCTCCGTTGCGAATGGTAAATCCCTCGATCACTGTGGCTGCCGACTCACCTTTCCAGATAAGCAAACAGCTGGCCGTGTCGGGGTGCGCCGGCTTGCTGCCGTCGATAACGGTTTGTTCGATCAGGGCAGGGTTTTTATCCAGGGCAAAACGCCCCGTCAGCACGATATTGCGTCCGCGCAACTGCACGTTCTCGAAATACACGCCCGGACTCACCAACACCGTATCGCCCTCCTGGGCAACATTCACCGCGGCCTGGATCGTGGGATACTCCGCCGGCACCAATATGGTTTTTGAAAAAGCAGGCTGAAAAAGCAGCAAAAAAACCGCCAGAGACAGGTTTTTTGGCGTAATTGAACTAAAAATTGATAGGAAAATTCTGACTGAGGAAAAAAAAGTTTTCATAACTTAAATACCGTTGTTGTCGCCAAATGTGCGATGCCTGCAGCGGCATTTCCCGGAAAAGTGTATAAACGGCTGTTTCCGCCGTCCGGAAAACGGGTAATGCCGCTAAAATTTGGCGTTACTTTGTCTCCGGTATTGCGGATTACGGATTGCGGATTGCGGATTGCGGATTGCGGATTGCGGATTGACCCAGCTCTCGGTATCGCAGCCTTTCCTCAAGTTACATACCGTGCCGAGAGCTGGGTCAATCCGCAATCCGCAATCCGTAATCCGCAATCCGCAATCCGCAATCCGTCCCGAGGCCTCGGGACAATCCGCAATCCGCATGCGCAAACTCGCTCTGCATACGGCCTTCTGGCTGGCATACTGGTTTATTTACGCCTATTCGTACAGCCGGTACGATGGCAATTTATCCAAGTACATGCTCACGGAAGGCATCCAGATGCCCGCCAGGATGCTGGCGACCTACGGCAGTTTCTGGCTGTTGGACCGGTGGACCGGTCGAGCTTGGCTGGCGTTGTCCGGACTGGCCGCGGTCAACATTGCCGGCGGCATGCTGAACCGGCTGTTAAAGCTATGGTATGTGGTGCCCGTATTTTTTCCCGATTCCAGCATTCAATACTGGGACCTTGGTCGCATGATGGTGGACATCTTCGACTGTGTGCTGGCCAGCGGCGTGGCGCTTTCGGCGCGCCTGTTTTTCCGGCAACAGGAAAGCCGGCGATTGGAAGAACAGTTGAGGCGGGAAAAGGCCGAGGTTGAGTTGCGCGCGCTGAAGAGCCAGTTGCAACCGCATTTTCTGTTCAACACCATCAACAATCTGTACGCTTTGGCGCGTATGAAATCGGAGAAAACCGCGCCGGTAGCGCTTCAGTTGGCCAGCCTGCTGCGTTTTGTGCTGTACGAAACCCGCAAGCCGCAAATCCCCATTGAGCAGGAGGTGAAAATCCTTCGGGATTACATCGCCCTGGAGCAATTGCGTTTCGACGACGACCGGCTCCGGGTGGCAACAATCATCGAACTGGATGACCCGCAACAGCCGGTAGCGCCCCTGCTCTTATTACCTTTGGTCGAAAATGCGTTTAAACACGGGGTGGGCGAATTGCGTTATAACGCGTGGGTGCAGGTTTTTGTACGGTTAAAAGACGGACATTTGCGCATGGAAGTGAACAATTCCGTTCAATCCACACCGGAACCAAACCCGGACGGCATTGGCCTTGCCAATGTACAACGGCAATTGGAATTACTGTACCCCGGACGCAGCCGGCTGCTCCTGCATAATGAGGAGGCGCAAGCGCCGGACAACGGGGAGTATTTCCGGGCTTTGCTCGAAATTGATTTTAAATAAAATTCTTTATGAAGTATTTCATTACGCTGGTTTTCACCGCAATGCTCGTAAGTGCGTTCAGCCCCATGCTGCGCGCTCAAGCGGAAAACGAAGTGATCTTTACTTTCCAGTACAATGCCGGCGCACAACCCCTTAAGTTGAACCAAACCGTGTTCCCGGTGTGGGACGGCACAAAAGTGACGCTCAAAAGAGCGGCTTTTTACCTTTCCGAAATCGAACTGATCCGGCCCGACAGCACCACGCTTCCGCTTGAAGACATGTACCTGCTGGTGAATGCCGGGGAAGCCGACCCCAATTACGCCGCCGGTACCTGGCCCGTGGAGCAGATCATCGGCGTTCTGCTGCATATCGGCGTGGATTCGGCGCACAACCATCTCGACCCTTCCGCCTATCCGGCAGGTCATCCGCTCGGCCATCAAAAAGACCCCATGCACTGGGGTTGGGTGGCCGGCTACCGATTTTTGTCCATCGACGGCAAGGTGGATCAGGACAACGACGGCATCCCGGAAGACCCGCTCGAATATCACAACATTGGCGACAAATTGTATAAATCGGTTTACCTGGATGGCCGCGCCAAGGCAGAAAGCGGCATTTTAAGCATTAATATCGACCTCGATTTTGCCCGCCTGTTTCAGGGTATCGACCTGTCGGGCTTGCTGGTCTATCACGGCGATAAGCCTGCCAACATGCAGATGATGGACAATGCCGCGAGCGCAGGGTTCATCAAAATGGCCGCGACATCACCGGCGCCGGTAATTGATTCGTGGTCGAAATACGTACAAATCGCGCCAAATCCGGCTTCCGAAAGGACAAGGCTCCTGACCCAACTCCCCCTGGGCGAATCCGTTCGGGTAGTCGTTTCAAACATTTACGGTCAAACCGTGCTGGAAATGGATCAGGCGCCAGCCACCGGTTCCACGTATCTGGATACAAGCAACTGGCCGACAGGTATTTACCAGTGCGCGATTTATAATAACAACAGCTTGATTGCGATAAAACCGTTTGTCGTTCAAAAAAGATAAAGTAAAAATTGATAAATAATGAAGTTTGTAAAAATTGCATTCGCCGTAACCCTGCTGTGTTTTCTCGCTGCCACCTCCCTCCAGGCTCAAAGCGGGATGCTGAAAAAAAAGACGGCTGCCGCCATCACTGAAAAAACGGAGACGTTCACCGTACTCGGCAACTGTGGCATGTGTGAAAGCATCATCGAGAAATCGGCTGCGAAAGCCGGGGCCGCAAAGGCCGATTGGGATATGAATACCGACCAATTGACCGTCAGCTACGATCCGGCGCTGACATCCGTCGACGCCATCCAGAAAGCCATTGCCCTGGCCGGCTACGATAATGCCGGATATAAAGCGCCCGACGACGTTTATGAAAAACTACACGGCTGCTGCCATTACGACCGAAGCGGAGCGCCAAGTACTGCCAAATCATGCACCGAAGAACAATAACTTGAGTGATGAGTGATGAGTGATGAGCGATGAGTGATGAGTGATGAGCGATGAGTGATGAG
>CALEYM010000225.1 GCA_937926185.1 uncultured Bacteroidota bacterium
AGGGTGTCAGGTTTCGGGGGGGTGATTACGAAGGCGCGTTTTGCGGATTAATGGCAGGAAAGCGAAAAACGTTAACAGAACACATATTAGTTTCAAAAAAAATATTTTTTTTGCATCTGTTTACGCATTTTAATTTTAACCCATAAATAATCGCCTACCGGCAAAAAAATCAATAACCTATGAAAGCGTTTAGCCAAATTTTTGTCACGATGGGGTTCGTGGCCATGCTGTTTAATACACTTCAAGCACAGCCAGGACCTTGTCTGTATATCGGACCTGCTGAAACATCTTGTCCCAGTGCGGCAAACTTGCCCGGATTACCCAAAAACACCGCGCATTTTGGTATGGAAAACATACATGAAGGTCTGGATACCGTGGGTCTTCCTGACACCATCCAACCACGTTACAAAGCTTTTTGGATATTCGGCGATGGCAATTTCCGCTATTTTCCACCCAACCTGGATTATGCCGGCGATATCGCTACCCTGAGTGAAACATATATTTTCCCGCGAGGCAGGGCCGTTTACACTACCGAGGTGGTCCTAACCGAAAAAAAAAGTAACACAACGCCTCCACCGGGCATACAACGTCCGGTTGCTATACCGCCACTGGATTTTGAAGGTAAAACCACTCCACCATACGATGAACCGGATACTTTCGTAGTGCGGATCAACGGGCAGAAGACCATGGATATATTCAACAGCGAGTATAACCGCCCAGATTATCCAACGGCATTTGTCGTTTCAGCCCCTGCAAACGATACGGAGATTACTAAAATCTTTTTTCTCTTTAATAAGATCCGGATTGGGGAAACTGGGTCCTTCCAAGCGGATACCCTGCACCACATGGATAGCGCCTATGTGAACCTCCCAAATTATTTTGAAAATCAAAGCGTCACAATCCAAAATACCGACGGGTTGAGTTCCGGGCTATATGAGGCCGGGTTTTTCGACGGCGCAAGAGGCTATCAGAATTTTGCCGAGGTGGCGGTTACAGACAACGTCCGCAAAGGAATCCCGAATACTTTTTCTGAAATCCGCTTTTTTCCGATCCTGAAGTCAGTATGGCAAAATGACTGGATACAACCGGATGGAAATGACGAAGACACTTTGCCCGACATTTTGTTGCCTGTATCGCGATACCTGGCCGTTTCAGCGGGCCCGTCGCCGCTATACACGGATAACAGCCCGAATACCCCGGAAAAGGATGCCTTTATCAGTTTGGTAAAAACTCATTTTCCCGACCTCACAGAGCCCGAATTCCAAATATCTGATTCCCTTGATTTGTATATCCGCGGCATTCAGATGCTGGACGTGGAAATGGTGGCAAGTGTTGACCCTAATAACATTCAAACCTTGAAATTTTGTCCGAAGGGAGATGGCCGGTACGAGGTTTTACTGAGACTGGAAATTTGTAACGAGGGGTATATGCATGAGAAAAATATAGAATTTGGCCTGATTGATCACACCAAATTGCTCAGTGAGCCAGTCTTCTTCTCCGGTTCCGGTATTACGCCGTCGCCCACCCCAAATCTTTCGGCGTACATAAACAGCGATTGGAAGTACGAATGGACCGTTTTCCTGGAGGCCGTTCCGTTGCCGCAACCAGACGCCTCCGCCAAAAAACTTATAAAACCCGACAGTTCCTGCGCGCACGCTTTTTTTAAGGTAGAAACCAACTGGAGGGGTGTTCAAGCCATTGTCGACGGCAAGGCGTTGGAACTTTGCGTAAAATTCAAATACGGCCCTCCGAAATGCACCTTCAATTCGCCACTCAGCAGCAACAAAGAGTATTGCCGCGAGGCAGGATATAATTGCGGCGACTGCCCGAAAGTCGTTTCACCTGAGAACTGCTGCAACTGGATATTTTATGGCCTTATCCTGCTGGTACTGATTTTGCTGGTGCTGATCTGGATTTTGTGGTATCTGCTCAAGAAAAAGAAAAAGAATTAAACCTAAAATTGACAAAATATGACGGGACTAAGGCACATCTTCCGGGTTGCCTTGTTTTGCATAGGGTTTTGGCCTGTCAGCGCTATTTGCCAAACCGATTCGCTGGACGGCGAAGCGTGGCTAAAGCGTTCCGAAACTGAATATAAAGAAGAGGCTTATAAACAGGCACTACATTCAGTAGACGAGGCCATCCGTATCTTCCGCCAAAAAGACTCGTTGGACCGATGGTTTTACAGTCAGCGCCACAAAGCACTCGTTTTGAGGCACTTACATGGCCAACCTTTCATCGCATTATCTTACATCGACAGTTGTCTGTCCGTTTTTCCGCATTGGCGATTGCCAGCCACCCGGGAAGAACACCTGCGATATTGCCGGTTTTTACTCATGCAGGCATACATTGCCAAACAGTTTGCCGAAGACCACGTACTGGCAAAAAATGCGTTGGAGAAAGCCTATCAGATATTCATTCAGGAATTGGAAAATGACACAGAGACTGCAAAATACATGTTCTTCCAACTGGGCAACGCCTACGTACGCCTGGGTGAATTCGAAAGCGCCAAACATGTTTTTCAGGCAGGTTACGCTTACAGCAAAAAGTACAATATCCCCGACATCGCTAAATACACCGATTACGCATCGTTGTATCTTCAACTGGGCGAATATGACGAGGTTAAACGGATATACCTGGAAGGACTTAGCAATAAAGAACTTTCGGAAGAAGACCGGTTGTTCACTAAACTTGGGTACGTGGAATATCTGGTTAAAGTGGCTGACCTGGAAGGGGCTACACGGATCAACAGGGAGATAGAAGCGCAGCTCAATGATCAACTCGACGCTTCTTTATTGGATAAACTGCCGGAATTCCAACAGTCCCTGCTGGAAAACGATGCCCAGATATTTGCGGCAAAAGGCGAATGTGAACCGGCCTTGAATGTCTATCAAAAATCGGTGGAAACCGAAAAGGAATACAAACTTGGCAGTCGGCGGGACATAGCTTTTATGTATAACGAAATTGGGGAAATAGCCCTCTCCTGCAACCAAATCGATCAGGCCCTGCAAGCCTTCCAAAACGCCCTGAAAACCATGATCCCGGGCTTCGATGCCCCGGTTGAACAAAACCCCGACCCGTCGGGATTCACGGCGGAAAACACCATTTATAAAGCCTTGTACGGAAAAGCCCAGTGTTTCGAACAAACCGGCCGCCCCGACCTGGCGCTCGAATGTTACGAACTGATCCCCCTGGTAGAAGCCAAACTCCGGGCCACCCACGAATACGAATCCTCCACCCTGCAAGCTCTCGAAGACAGCCGCACGCGGCTCGATAAAGCCGTCGGCCTCGCCTGGCAATTGTATGAAACCACACGTGACGAACGGCTCGCCGAACGCGCGTTTAACCTGACCGAACAGATCCGCGGCGTTATCCTGCTCGAAAGCCTGGCCAAAGACCGCAACGACCGGCAGCTCCCGGATTCCATTCAACTGCGGCTAACCAACATGCAATCGAGAATAGCCTCGTTCGAACGCGTAGTCGCAGAGGGCAAATTA
>CALEYM010000226.1 GCA_937926185.1 uncultured Bacteroidota bacterium
AAGGGCAAAAGGCAACCCGGCATTCGAATTTTTTATTTTTAAAATTTGCCGTTCAATACCGGGTCTTTGTATCTTGACCCACAAAATCAACGCTATTGCAAGCACCCGGTCTTCATAACGACGATATCCTGGCAGAGCTCCGCTCGGGCCGCATGCAGGCCGTGGAAGACCTGTATGCGCGCTACCGGGCCGATTTTTTCCGCTGGGCCGGTCGTCGTTTCGATGCCAACCGCCAGGACTTTGAAGACGCCTGGCAGGAAGCCGTGACAGCCTTTTACACCCAGGTAATTACCGGGAAACTCACGGCTTTACACTATGAAGTACGGGTGTGGTTGTTCGCCGTCGGTCACAAACGGCTGTTAAGTCACCGGCGCAAACTCAAACGAATTATCTGGAAAGACAACATCGACGAAGCGCTCCGGCACGACGCTTCCTGGCTGGAATACCAGGAAAACCAAACAGGCGTTGAAAAAAAGGAATCGCTGCATTCGGCCATGAAATCCATTTCGGATCAGTGCCGCGAGATGTTGGTGCAGCGGTATTTTCTGGAAAAAAGTATAGAAGAAATGCAACGGGAATGGGAGCACAACAATACGAATACCACCAGCGCCACCCTGTCGCGCTGCCTCAGACGATTGAAAGACTTAATTAAAACCGCCCGCGCGGCGGCCATCAGATAACGGCATGGAAGAACAGGACGACAAACTCATCGAGCGATATTATCTCAACGAGCTCAGCGCGGCCGAGCTGGCTGATTTCCAGCGCCGCTTGAAAGAGGACGAGGCGTTCTGGGAGGCCGTTCACCTGCACGCCGACGCGCTGGAGGCCATCCGGCTGGAGGGTATAGCCTTGCTGCGGAAACGACTGACAACAAAAGGCCGGGAACTGGATGCGCAAAACCCGGGAAAAACCGTCCGAAAATGGCTGTGGATATTGCCGGCGTTGCTGCTGTGCGTTTTCGCGATCTGGCGGCTGACGCGCACATCGGTCGACCATCCGACTACTCCACCGGCGCCAGAGCCGAACAACGCACCGGCAGTGCCGCCGCCCGATACCTTGCCCGCCAAAGATGTGCGCGAGCCGGCTGCGCCGGCAAAGAAAAACGAGCGCCAGATATTCGCCGCCTGGTTCGAGCCTTACCGCGATGCGTCGCTGGAGCCTTCCGTACGGGGGAATGACGCCCCCCCCTCCCCTTCCGAACGATTTCAGCAGTTGTACTGGGCCGGCGACTATCGCGCCGCGCTGGCGGCGTTCGATTCGCTGGGCAATACGGCCCGGAATAATGACAATTTATTGTTTCTCAAGGCCAATTGCCTTTTGGAAACCGGGAACAGCGATGAAGCCGCCCTCCTTTTGGAAAATATCATAGGGAACGGGCGTTCGCGTTTCAAGGCCCAGGCGCCCTGGTATCTGGCCCTGGCCCAACTGCGCGCCGGGCGCCGGCAGGATGCAGAAACACTGCTGCGCCGCATCGCCGCAGATACCGGCTCGCCCCGGCAGGCCGATGCCCGGGGGGCGTTGCGGGATATGGAATGATTGTTTCACCTGCAAAATAATAAATTCTTATGAAAAAGACCATTTGTGTATTGTCTTTTTTGTTTTTCGTTTTTTCAGGTTTCGGGCAGGTGGTGGATACGGCGGTAGTTGCAAGGGAGGTTGACAGCCTGACCGCCTTGTGGAACCGGTTCGGTAGGGAAGGGCAATACGAATTGATCATAGAAAGCGCAGGGGCGGCCTCGGAAAAGGTGCAAAAAACAATCGGCACACAAAATGCCGTTTATGCGGGCATCCGCCATACCCAGGGCGTCACTTACCGGGCTTTGGGTCAATACGCGGAGGCGGAAAAATGCTTGTCGGACGCTGTCGCCATCCGGGAAAAAATATTGGGCAAAGAAAGCCCCGACTACGGAACGAGCATAAACAGCCTGGGAACGGTGTACTTAGATGCGGGACAGTACGAAAAAGCCGAACCCTTGTTTGAGCAAGCCCTTGGCATAGCAGAAAAAGCAATGGGTAAAGAAAGCATTCCATATACCTCCAGCCTGAACAATCTGGGTATCCTGTATTATTATTCCGGCAAATACGACAAAGCCGAGCCGTTTTTCCTGGAAGTCAGGTCATTAAGGGAAAAATTATTGGGCAGGGAGAGCAGTGGTTTTGCCTCCAGTGTGGAAAACCTGGCTAATCTGTACACCGATCTGGGCAAGTATGCCCAGGCGGAACAATTCTATCTGGAAGCGTTGGAAATCAAGGAAAAAGTAGTGGGGAAAGAATCTGCTGCTTACGCCTTTACCCTGAGCAACTTGTCGACCCTGCATACCATAACAGGCAATTACCCGAAAGCTGAACAAACAGCCCGTGAAGCCTTGATGATCCGGGAAAAAACATTGGGCAAGGAGCACCCCGACTATGCGTTAAGCCTGTCCAACTTAGCCGGCGTGTATCTGGGTTCCGGCAGGTATGAGGACGCTGAACCGCTTTTGTTGCACGCCAAGGCAATCCGGGAGACTGTATTCGGTAAAGAAAACCCCGACTATGCCGGCACAGTAAATGATCTGGCAATTATCTATCATAATCTCGGCAATTATGAAATGGCCGAATCCTGGTATCTGGAATCTCTGAAGGCCCGGGAAAAACTGCTCGGGAAAGAACACCCGGAATATGCCGGGAGCCTGAACAACCTGGCTGTTTTGTATATGAATATGGGTAATTACCCCAAAGCCGAACAATTCCAGCAGGAGGCCCTGGCCATTCGCGAAAAGGTATCCGGCAAAGAGCACCCTGAATATGCAAAGAACCTGAATACACTGGCTGTAGTCTACGGGTATTCCGGCAAATATGAGCAGGCCGAACCGCTGCATCTGGAGGCGCTGGCCATTAAAGAAAAAATGCTGGGAAAAGCGCACAAGGAATATGCCGGCGATTTAATCAATCTGGCTGACCTGTACAGGTCCCAGGGCAAATACAAGCAAGCAGAACCGTTTTTTCTGGAGGCAAAAACAATTTTTGAACGCGACCTGAACAACAGGGAGTACCCTTACTACATGACTTGCCTGGCAAACCTGGGAAGTTTGTATCTGGAGACCGGACAATACGATAAAGCATCGCCCTTGCTGCTGGAAGCCAAGTCTCTTCGGGGGAAGCTGTTGGGAGAAGAACACTTGTCGTATGCCATGAGTCATGGTGATCTTACCCGATTGTATTGGAAAACAGGCCAGCCTGGTCTGGCTGCCCAATCTTTTGACAAGGCCAGTGTGATCCGGCAAAGTTTGTTATCGCGGGCATCTCGGCATCTGTCGGAAAGAGAAATGTTAGCCTATATGCGTGCATTTGTACAAGACCTCCATTGGTCATATTCTTTTGCCGTCAATCCTCAAAGTGCGCCCTCGGGCCATGCAGGTGTTTGCTTCAATAATACACTTTATTACAAGGGCTTTTTGCTGGATGTATCCAACCGGGTAAGGCGGTTGATCCAATCCAATCCCCAACTGGCGGCAACATTCAATCTTCAACGCGCCACCCTTCGCCGGTTGGAAAAAGAATACGCCAAA
>CALEYM010000227.1 GCA_937926185.1 uncultured Bacteroidota bacterium
AATCACTCAATCACTCAATCACTCAATCACTCAATGGCACTCAATCACTCAATGTTAAAGGAACGCCATCACCCCTGCCTGAAGCGTAATCGTATTCATGGGTTCGCGGTTGGGGCCGGTGCCTTTGCGGGTGAGCGATTGGCGGAATCCCGGTTCTATAAAAGCGGTATACCGGCCCCGGCCAAGGGGATGTTCTATGCGGACGCTGGCATCTGCCGTGGCATAAACGTTTCCGCTCAGTCCGCCGTTTTCCAACACGCCGCGACCTTGTTTCCGTAATTTCGGATTGCCGGCGGGTTGCGTCGAAGGCGGGTTCGGATCGTTGTAGGTGACGGTGCCGTAGTCGTAGGCTTTTTGCACGGCAAAACTGGTAGTGACACCGGCCACGGCCCGCACCGCGGTATTCCCGGCCCGCGCCACCTGGCGATTTACTTTCAACGGAACGCTGACCATGTCGGTTTGTACCCGGGTGAGCGTGGATCCGTAGTAACCGTTCGTTACGTTCCCTTTGTAAAACTCAACTTTTTTCTGCGGTTCATAACTGTTGTGGCCGTAAACGATGCCGGCCTCGGCGCCCCATTTGCCTTTGCGTACGCCCGCGGCAACGCCGGCGCCATAACCGGCCCCGGGTCTGCGGTCGCCGTTGACCAGTATCAGGTGCTGATCGGCGGAAGCGAAGGCAGACAAATAAAACGGGCTTTTTTCCCTGAATTTGCGCGCAGGCGCCGAGGGCATATCGGCTGAACGGGCCGGCGCATCGAGGGCGGCCATCATATTGAAGGGCAGGAATTCAGCGGCCTGATGATGATTCGCGATGCGATGCCGGGCTTTGTCCGCAACCTGCTGTAAGCCGTTCATCATTTCCGATACGCTTTGTGCCGAGCGGTAACCCGGATCGAGTAAACCCGCCGCGGTCGGGCCGGGCAACAAAGCAGGAAGCAAGCTGCGGCTATCTGCCCCGGCGCCAGGAAAGTGTTGTGCGTTGGCACGGGTTTGACGGGGTTGCCGGGCGGGCGTTGTGGCGGCCACCGGCACGTCCGGCTGCTGAAGTTTATACGGGTTGGTTCGCGCAGGGGCGGCTGGGTCGAAACCGGGAAACACATTCAGGTTTGCCAATAACAGGAGCAGAATGGCGGCTTCGGCCAGTTTGATCAGGCGAACGCGCCGTACCTGGATGGCCTGCCGCTGCATCTGTTTTGCCAGCAAGTCCCAATGCGCCGCCTGATATGGCGCTTCCAGGCGTTCCAGGGTATGGTACACCAGCTTATCGATCTGCTCCACCGGGGCCGGATGTTCTTCCGTCACCAGCGCATCGAGCCGACGCTCCAGCAGGTCCCAGGTGCCGGGATCGTAAGGCGCTTCCAGCCCTTCCAGGGTTTGTTTTATCTGCCGGTCAAAGTACTGTTCACTCATATATCGTTAGGTCGTACAATCAAATTATTAAAATCGGACTTCAGGATTCTTCCTCATCCACTTCGAATTTCATTCTTCTGGCGGTGAAGTATTCCTTTAATTTAATTCTGGCTTTTACCAGGTTGCTTCGCGAAGTACTTTCCGTGATCTGCAGGGCGTCTCCTATTTCTTTGTGCGAGTACCCTTCCACCACATAAAGGTTGAAGACCGCGCGATAAGCAGGCGACAGCTCCTGCACGGCAGCCAGTATCTCCTGCTCGGTCAGGTGGCTGAGGGCATCGGGGTCGTCGTTCGACAGGTAGTTGGCCTCGGCGATGTCCTCCGTGCGGCGGCGGATGGTGCGACGGTAATAATCGATGCAGGTATTGACCATGATCGTGCGGATCCAGGCAGGCAGCGAAGTGCCTGCCTTGTACCGGGCGATGTTTTGGAAGACTTTTATAAAGCCTTCATGCAGCAGGTCCAGCGCTTCGTCGCGCGAGCCGGCGTAACGCAGGCATACCCCCATCATCCTGCCGTAGTACTGTTCGTACAACTGTTGCTGCGCCCAGCGTTCCTGCCGGGTCAGTGCGGAAATCAGGTTATGTTCAGCGCTTTCCAATGGGAGGGCGAAATCCATAGGTTATTTTCGGTTCGAATGATTGAATAAAGGCGGCATTTCGGCGGGCCCGCCCTCTGCGAGCAGTAGGGTAACGCGGCGGCGCCCCGGAATGCTGCCTGTACTGGCGCAGTTTGTTAAAAAAAAGATGCCTGAGGATGTGCATGTTATCCCGGTTGAAAATTTTTTTTGACGAATGTTTGGATTAAAAATACATTTTGTTTTAAATTTGCCTGTCATTAGGTTGTTTAAAACAATAATTATATCATCCACTATTCCGCTGTCGTTATGGGAAAAACGAAATGGTACGCCGCATCGGAAAACAATGGTCAGCAGCCAAAAGTACGCGTTACTCCACCGGCCAACCGGCACAGGCAGGCTTCGGCGCCGGGTCGTTTTTTTGAAGAGCCGCCCGAGGCATTGCCGCTCCATGTGTTGTTCCGCCAAATTTTTATGCGTTTCCGGCGCAATTGGGTGGCGTTTTGTTTTCAGGCCAACCGGTACACCGGCGGTATTTTCCGCCGCCAAACCGCGCTCAAACTCGGCGCCCTGGCGGTAGCCGGTTATGTGTTGCTGTTTTCCAAACAGGAGTTCTGGATCTTTTCACAGAACCCCGCGGCGGCCGTTTACGAGGGGGCGCCCGTCGAAACCTCGCTCGACGTGCCCGAAGAAGAATACGCAGAGCGCCCTAAAAAGCGTATAACTGAAAACGAAGCCGCCCCGCTGAGCGTATATGAACTGCGGGACGAGCAGTCGTTGGAGTATATCAACCGCTTTAGTAAAATAGCCGTGCTGGAAATGCAAAAATTCGGTATTCCGGCCAGCATCAGCCTGGCCCAGGGATTGGTGGAAAGCCGCTACGGCACCAGCAAGCTGGCTAAAAACAACAACAACCATTTCGGGATCAAATGTTTTTCCAAAAAATGTAAAAAAGGCCATTGCTCCAATTTCTCCGACGATCATCACAAGGACTTCTTCCGCAAGTTCGCCAACCCCTGGGAAAGCTGGCGCGCGCACAGCCAAATGCTGGCAGGCGGCCGCTATACCCGCCTAAAAAAGCACGGACGCGACTACCGCAAATGGGCACAGGGACTGGAACAGCTCGGCTATGCCACCGACCGTTCGTACGCGGAAAAACTGATCGGGGTAATTGAGAAATATGATTTGCACCGGTATGACCGGTAAAATGACCATAGTAAATCCGATACGTGCCCAAAGCAAATGTCAATAAACAGAAGACATAAGTCAGTTTTTGCAATACCGGCAATTTTGAAATAAAATGGTGCGTGGTGTAAATAAAATAGTTGATCAGGCCCAAAAAATAACAGAAAAGTCCGGATACAAGCAAATCGCGTCGACGTGCTTTTTTAAACTCGATAAAAGCCAGGATCAGGGTGATGGAACCAAATAGTCCGGCGAGGTTTATTACAGTGTCATGGAATTTGGTAAACGAAAAGATAGCCGCGATCATGGCTATCGTTCCGCAGTACTGAATTATTTTATGATTGAAGCTCTTTATCGGAAACAAACCGGTAAATAAA
>CALEYM010000228.1 GCA_937926185.1 uncultured Bacteroidota bacterium
GAAAGGCAAACCCATAATTGCCGTTTGCCGCTCCGGCGCCCGCAGTGGCGTGGCTGCCGGTATGTTGAAAAATGCCGGTATCGAAGCGTACAATGGCGGGCCATGGAATTCGCTTAAAAATCTGATTGATCGTTAATCATGCAATATTGGGATGTCATTCAAAACGCCTATAGCGGCTACGCCAACTACTTCTGGCATGAAGTAACCCATCCGCACTGGCGCAACTATTTTTACTGGCTGATCGGCATTTCCATTGCCATATACGCGCTGGAGTTGCTGTTTCCCTGGCGGAAAAACCAACCCCGTATCCGGGAAGACTTCTGGTTGGACACCTTCTACATGTTTTTCAACTTTTTCCTGTTTTCCCTGGTCGGTTACGCCGCCGTTTCGGATGTGGCGGTTCGGGCCTTCAACGATTTTCTGGTCAACGTATTCGGCATCCGCAACCTGGTGGCGCTCAATGTCGCTACCCTGCCCCACTGGGTGCAGTTGCTCATTCTGTTCGTGGCGCGCGATTTCATCCAATGGAACGTGCACCGGCTGTTACACTGGTCGCCCTGGTTGTGGAGATTTCACCAGGTGCACCATTCCGTACGGCAAATGGGCTTCGCGGCGCACCTGCGCTATCACTTCATGGAAACCATTGTATACCGCACCATCGAATACCTCCCGCTGGCCATGATCGGATTTGGCATACAGGATTTTATCCTGGTACACCTGTTCACGCTCACTATCGGCCACCTCAATCACGCCAACATCTACCTGCCGCTCGGGCCGTTGAAATATATCTTCAACAGCCCGCAAATGCACATCTGGCACCACTCTGAACACTTGCCAGAAGGCAGTTCCGGCGTCAATTACGGGCTTACGCTCAGCGTATGGGATTATCTTTTCGATACGGTGTGGATGCCCAAAAACGGGCGCGACATCAAACTGGGTTTCCCCGGTGTGGATACATATCCACATGGATTTTTCAGTCAGATGCTCAAACCTTTTAAACGCAAAGCATGAAAATCCTGATCGGCATATTGATGCTCTAAAACACTACCTTTATTTATTCATTAATTAAAATCAGATCATGCGATACGCCTACCTGCTCTTTGCCCTCCTCTTTCTACCCCTCCTCTCTCTCGCACAAAACCAGCCCGTCGACAAGAAAAAACATAAGGTCGTGATCCAACTCACCAGCAACGACACCCTGGTGCACAAAGCCCTGATCAAACAGATCCGCAACGTGCAGGCCGCTGCGCCCAACACCAAAATAGAAGTGGTATGCCACAACAACGGCATCACCTTCCTGCAAACCGCCGTAAGCAAACAATGCCCCGCCATAGCGGAATGTAAACAATCCGGTGTGGATTTTGTGGCCTGCGAAAATACCATGCGCGAACGCAAGATCAAACGCGCGGAACTTGTTGGCGAATGTCGCACCGTGCCTGCCGGGCTGGTGGAAATTATTGACAAACAGGAAAAGGGCTGGGCGTATGTGAAGGCGGGTTTTTAGTACCTCAATACGCCAACATTTCCCCCAGCACCTTCCCTACCTTCTCAATCGACAAGATCATCTCCCCCTCCAGTGTCGAGTTCAGCGGCACGGCGGGCATATTGGCCGCCCCGATGGTGCGTACCGGCGCGTCGAGCCATGGGAAGCAATGTTCGGAAATACGGGCGGCCAGGCTTTGCGCAAAAGTATTGTTCACCGGCTCCTCGGTGATTACCAATACTTTGCCGTGGCGTTTGGCTTGCCCGTACATGGCCTGCTCGTCGAGGGGGTACAGGGTGCGCAAGTCGAGCACCTCTACCCTACCACGGTATTGTTCGGCGGCATTCGTGGCCCAATACACGCCCATGCCATAAGTGACCACGCCAAGGGTTTCTCCTTTCGCAACCAATTCAGGGTCAGCGGATAAGGCAACTCTTGCTTTACCGAAGGGAATAATATAATCTTCGTCGGGTTCCACGGTGCGGGCGGCTTCGGTGCCGCTTACTTTGGACCAATACAAACCTTTGTGTTCGAAGATCACCACGGGATTGGGATCGTAATACGCGGCTTTCATCAGACCTTTCAGGTCGGCGCCGGTGCTGGGATAAGCGATCTTGATGCCGCGGATGTTGCACACCACGCTTTCCACGCTGCTGCTGTGGTATGGGCCGCCGCTGCCATAGGCGCCGATAGGCACACGCAGCACGCAACTGACCGGCCACTTGCCATTGGTGAGGTAGCAGGAGCGGCTGACCTCGGTAAACAACTGGTTAAGGGCTGGCCAGATATAATCGGCAAACTGTACCTCCACGATGGGGCGCAGACCAACCGCGCTCATGCCCGCGGTGCTGCCAATGATGAAAGCTTCCTGGATGGGCGTGTTGAACACCCGGTGATCGCCGAATTTTTCGGCCAGCGTGGCTGCTTCGCGAAACACGCCGCCCAGTCGCCGGCCTACGTCCTGGCCATAAAGCAAACATTCCGGGTGTTTGCGCATCAATTCTTCGATGGCAAACAGCGCGCAATCTACCATCACTTTGGGTTCGCGGCCGGCGGGCTCGCGCACGCCGAGTTCTTCGGTGACAGGCGTGGGCGCAAAATCATGGGTGTACAGGTCTTCAGGGCGCGGGTCTTCGGCGTTCCGGCTTTGTTCAAAATCGGAGGCTACCAGCGCCGCTGCTTCTTTTTCAATCTCCGAAAGTTGTTTCTCTGTAAAGCCGTTTGCCAGCAATGTTTTGCGCAAAATGGGATAAGGGTCGCGCGACTGGTGTTCTTCCAGATCGTCGCGGTACCACTCTTTGCGTACGCCGGAGGTGTGGTGGTTGAGCAGGGGCACACGGGCGTGCAGCAGGAATGGCCGGCGTTCGCGGCGGATTTTTTCCAGGACATCCTGAACCGTATTCCAGCAATGCACAAAATCGTTGCCTTCGATGCTGATGGCCTCCAACCCCGGGAAACCCTTCGCATATTCGGCGGCCGTCGCTACCCGTGTTTCTGCCGCGTTTGCGGAAATATCCCACCCATTATCCTGCACCAGGTACAAGATGGGCAGCTTTTTCAGAACGGCCATCTGGAAGGCCTCTGCAACCTCACCTTCCGTAACCGAAGCATCGCCCAGGGAACAAACGACAACCGGGTGAGCGTTTTGAGTTTTGAGTTTTGAGTTTTGGGTGGCCGAAACGGCTTGTTCTTTGTACCAAAACCCTAAAGCCGTTCCGGTGGCGGGAATGGCTTGCATACCGGTGGCGCTGCTTTGGTGGGGAATTTTAGGCATGTCGTCGCGCCGCAGACTGGGGTGACAGTAATAGGAGCGGCCTCCGGAAAAAGGGTCGTCGCGTTTGGCCATCAGTTGGAGCATACACTCGTAGGGCCTCAAACCAATGCCGAGCAGGATACTGTCGTCGCGGTAATAAGGGTAAATGTAGTCCTGTGAATGGAGTTGCATGGCTACGGCCAATTGAATCGCTTCATGTCCGCGGGAGGTGGCATGTACGTATTTGGAAACGAACTTGAAATTCGCCTCGTATATCTCTGTCATGGCTTTGGCGGTGGCCATGAGGCGGAATGCGCGCTCCAAAACTGTTTTTGGGACGGAATGGCCGCTGTTTTTTGCCGTGGAAGATTTGCTTTTTACAAGTGTGGTGACGCTCAAGACACTGTGCTTTTTTTTATTAGGTATTTCGATAGAAGGGGGCAAAGTTACATGTAACGGAGGTAAATATCAGAGACAACCGCTTAAATCAAACACGGGTGGATTGCCAGTTCAACAACCGCCACTTCCCTTTTTTCTTCCGGTAAATTGCCGTGTAGCGCAATTGTAACTCAAATGGATTGCCGTTTAGCATGCCCGTCACATGCATGACGCCGTTGGTTATGGCCCATTTTCCGTAACGCCGCAGCCGGGCGCCTGCCTTGCGATCCATAGATTTATATACGATGGCGCCGGAAGCAATGGCGTGCAGGTGCTCCTGTTTGGTTTCGGTCAAACCGTTGGAATGGATGTATGTCAGGTCGTCGCTTAATAAATTTTTTAAAAAAGCAGTGTCCTTTCTGGTCATGGCGCCGAATCGCAGCGATTCCGTTTCAAGGACAGAAGATATCATCTTTGATTGTCCCCAAACGGCTGTAGGCGTTAAATTTAAGCATATAAAAAGAAGTGATAAGTAGCGCATGGCAAAATGAAATTTGCGGCGAATGTACAATTGCTGTTGCTGGAAAACCGCGTTTTGTCGTCAATCCGGTAAAAAATCGCAGTATGTTAATCAAAATTTGCACGTTATTTGTGCATCTAACTTTCAATCCATTTTCTCATGAGCCGATTATTACTCACCACCGCTTCGTGGCTCCTGGCGCTATTGCATTGCGCCGCGCAGGATGCCCGCCTCTTCAACCAAGTCGTTGCTTCTACCGGGAATGTTGCCGTGCAACAAGGCCTCAGTTATGCCTACACCGTGGGGGAAGTGGTCATTTTTACCGGGTCGTTTGACAATTTTATCGTAACGCAAGGTTTTCACCAACCGGAACAAACCCGAATTGTCTCGGTTGAACAGCCGGAGTTGGCCGAATGGAACATCGAGCTGTTCCCCAATCCGGTCATTGATCGACTGACCGTCCGATTTTCTCCTGAAAAAGGCGTGGCGCTAAGGGTAAATGTTACCGATCTGGCCGGGAAAATCATACTGGCAGACCAGCTTCTGACCGATCCCTCAGGCTCCATGCTCAATTGCAGTGCCTGGCAACC
>CALEYM010000229.1 GCA_937926185.1 uncultured Bacteroidota bacterium
GTATTCGCCCCTGGCAACTCTGTTACTGGGTGGAAAAACAGGATTCGGCGCGGGCCATTGCAGATAATGCCGGTACAACCGGCTGGCAACTCAGCGAATACACCCGCCCCGTGTTCAGCGAAGACGGCCAAAAACTGTACTTCGGCATGGCGCCGCTGCCCGTATTGCCCGATACAACCCTCCTGCCGGAAGAGATCGTAAACGTGGAGGTTTGGGCCTGGCACAACAACAGGCTGTACACCGAACAGGAAAATCGCCTGGAGGCCGATAAAAAGCGCAGCTATCCGGTCGTGTACCATATAAACAAGCAAAGATTCATCCCGCTCGGTTCAACGGAGTTGCCGGAATGGCGTTTCCAGGAGCAGCGCGACGCCAACCTGGCCCTGGTATTTACCGAAGAACCGTATGCGCAAAACAGACAATGGGAAGGCGCCGCGCAAAAAGACCTGTACGCCGTGGATATCGGATCAGGCAACCGGCAACAGATCGTAAAAGGTTTGCGCTGTACGCCTCGTATCTCGCCCGCTGCCGGCTATATCCTCTGGTGGAGCGAACCCGACACGGCCTGGTTTGCCTGGAATGCCGCGAAAAATACCGCGGCACGTCTGACCGACAACAACGCCGTCCGGTTTTACGATGAAGAAAACGACGTGCCTGACTTTCCCAACGAACACGGCCTGGCCGGTTGGCTGGATAAGGACGAAGCCCTGCTGCTCTACGACCGCTTCGATATCTGGCGGATCGATCCTTCGGGCAAACAAGCGCCTAAACGCCTGACACAGGGACGAGAGCAAAAAATCAGGTACCGCTACCTCCGTCTCGACCCCGAAGAGCGCTCCCTGGCCCCGGACGCGCGCCTGTTGCTGCACCACTTCAACGAAACGAGCAAAGCAGAAGGTTATGCCTGGCTCGATCTGAAAACCGGCGCCCTGACGCCCTGGCTCGGCGGCGATTTTGCCTACAGCAAATCACCCCTGAAAGCCGCAAAAGCCGACGCCCTGGTCTTCACCCGCCAGAATTTCCAAATTTTCCCAGACCTGTTATATATCCCTTTGCCCGTCAATCCGCAATCCGCAATCCGTCCCGATGCCTCGGGACAATCCGCAATCCGGGTTTCCGACGCTAACCCCCAACAATCCGAATACCGCTGGGGTAGCATCGAGAAAGTGCAGTGGACTTCGCTCAGCGGAGAAATGCTGGATGGCCTGCTGGTAAAACCCGAAGACTTCGATCCCAAAAAGCAGTACCCCATGCTGGTGAATTTTTATGAAAAATTGTCGGATGGCCTGCTCCAGCACCGCGCGCCTGACGCGCACCGCTCCACCATCAATTATACGATGTACGCCAGCCGGGGCTACCTGATCTTTGCCCCCGACATTCCCTACCGTACCGGTTATCCGGGTGAAAGCGCCTACAACGCCATTATGAGCGGTGTGACTGCGCTGATGAACCAGGGTTTCGTCGATCCCGAACGCATCGGCCTGCAAGGGCACTCCTGGGGCGGCTACCAGGCGGCCTACGTCGTCACCCGAACCAACCTGTTTGCCTGCGCCGAAGCCGGCGCGCCGGTGGCCAACATGACCTCCGCTTACGGCGGCATCCGCTGGGAATCGGGCCTGAGCCGGCAATTCCAGTACGAACGCCAGCAAAGCCGTATTGGCGGCTCGCTGTGGGAGTACCCGATGCGCTACCTGGAAAACTCGCCCCTGTTTTCGCTCGATAAGGTGCAAACGCCCATGCTGATCCTGCACAACGACAAGGACGGCGCCGTGCCCTGGCAACAGGGCATCGAACTGTTTGCGGGCCTGCGCCGACTCGGCAAACCCGCCTGGATGCTCAACTACAACGACGAACCGCACTGGCCCGTCAAACTGCAAAACCGAATCGATTTCCAGACCCGTATGCAGCAATTCTTCGATCACTACCTGCTCGGAGCACCTGTGCCACGCTGGATGGAACGCGGCGTGCCACCGCTCGAAAAGGGAATTTTACAAGGGCTGGAGCAGTCGTCGGAGAAAAATTGAAGGCATTTGAAATGTTTTTTAAAAAAATTCAACCTCGAAAAATACTTTTATTTCAACAAACTTGTCTTTTTAACATTTTTGTCTTTTTTTATAAAAGATTGATTTTTAGTTTTTTAAAATAAATTATCAAACAAACAACGTTTAATTAATCCATAAAAAATACCAACAAATCCCTTTTTTT
>CALEYM010000230.1 GCA_937926185.1 uncultured Bacteroidota bacterium
TTTTGAAGCAACTTCTTTTGCTTCAAAAAAATACTGCTTTGCCTTCTCATAATAACCTAGATGGCCGTATAATCCCGCAATATTATTGATGGATTGCAGGTAAATCGGATGTTCTTTTGTATAGGCAAGCGCGCGAATATCCTTTGCTTTGACAAGGTATGTTTCAGCATTAATATAGTCGCCCTTGTCAATATACAGCAACCCCAAACTATTGAGCGTAGCGGCATAGTCGGGATGTTTCTCTCCAAGAACTTTTCTGCGCAATGCCATGGCCTTTAGAAGTATAGGCTCTGCAACTGAAATTTCATTCAAATAAATACTGGTTATCCCAATATTGTGTAATGCTCTTATGGTGTTAGGATGTTCCTCTCCATAATTATTCAGCCATATTTGTAAACATTTTTCATGTAGTTCTCTGGCTTTTTCGTAATTACCCATACTGCTCATTACAACCGCAAGGCTATGTAGGCTATTAGCGCAATCACGATGATTGCTGCCAAGATATTTATCTCGAAGCGTATATGCAATATTTAAATACTCAATTGCTTTTTTATTATCATTTTTTATGTTATATATAATTCCCAGATGATGCGCAACGCTGCCGTAATGCACATTTTCTTTCCCAGCAGCCTTTACTATTACTTTTTCTGCAGCCCAAAAGCTTTCTTCCGCGCTTTTATAGTCGGCCATACTCAGTTGCACAGCTCCTTTTTGAACTATATAAATTCCATATTCAACGCTTTCAGACCCTAATGACATTCTGACAAATTGTTCTATTTGTTGCAGAACCTTGTTCGCTTCTTCAAACTTTCGATCGTTTATCATTGCCTGGCTGATATTGATCAAACTGTCAAATTCATTCCTGATTTTTACGGAGTCTGCTTCTTGTGAACGGGCATTGAAAGACAGAATGGCAAGGGACAGCAATAAACTGAACTTGAAAACTTTTGATATCATGGTTGTAATTTTTGATTTCATTTTCACTCCACCACCTCCAGCACCACCGTTTCCACCCCCGCTTCATTGCCCTGATACCCCCCCGAAGGCCCGCGGCTTTTCGAATCCTGCCAATATGATTCGGCGAAGAGGGCTTCAAAAAAACCGCGTCCGCGGCGTCCCCGGCCGCGGTTGGCCACGGCGGGGCGCAGGTCGATGGGCCGGTCGGTGGTGATGAGTTTGAGTACCTCCCGGCCCGGGGCATTGAAACGCACCCGGTGCAGCGGACTTTCCGCCTCGGGTTCCAGGCGGTAATCGGCCGGGAGGTCGCCTGGCCGGGGCAGCAATACGCTCACGGTGTTGCGGGCGTCTATGTCGATAATAGTGTAGTAAATGGGTTTGGCGCCGCGGTTCACCACCTTCAGGAAGGCCGTGTCTTTGGCCATGCGAAGCGTGCCGGCAGCGGCCGGAGTCCCGGAGTTAGCGCCCACCTGCACCGAAAAAGCGGCCCGGTACGCGCTTCCCTCAAACTCCAGGCTGCGCAAAAACTGCGCCTGCAGGTAATTGCCCAGTGCCAGGCGCAGCGATTGAAGGGCTTCTTCCTGCCAGCCGGCGGAATACCGCTCTTCCCACAGCGTCAGTCCCTCGGCGGAGCGCAGGAGGAGTTTGCCGCGTTCGGCTGTCAGCGCCAGCGCGGCTTCGTGGCCGGCGACGATCTGCACGGCTTCCATGCCGGACAGTCCGGCTCTGATCTGCGCCGCCTGCGCGGCATCGGCGATTTCCAAACGGAGGGCCAGGGTGTAGCCGGAAAAACGGCGCTCGGCCACGAACACCCAGGCGCTTTGGCCCTGCGCCTCCGCCAGCGGCCGGTCGAGCGCGAGGGTACACTCCAGCAATCCCAATCCTTTTTCCTGCACCAGGCCGAAAGCCAGCGGCGCGACGCCGGCGGTGTCGCGCGTTTCGGGCGGGTACAAAGCCAGCCGGGCGCCGGCCTGCAGGCCCTGCATCAGCCCGCCGGCCAGCAGCATTTTGCGGTCGCCGAGCATGGTGACGGCTTTGAAATACGGCGGCGGCGGGGCCACGCGTCCGCCGAAGATCTGCATATCCTGCGTGCCTTCGAGTTGCGGCGTTTGCAGCAGGCTTTCGGTGGCAATATGCAACGCCGTCTGCTCGAACAGTCCCCGGAAGGTGCTGCCCTCATCCATTTGGGGCATTGCTTTACAGAAGGCCCAGGTGAGCAGCCCCAGCTTTCCGACGTCCTTCACGGGCATTTCCAGGCTGGACTGATGCGGCATGCTGGAGTAGAAAGCGACAAAGGGCGCAAGGCCATCGGACTCCGCGACGTTGTTGGCGATTTTATACCGGTCGGCCCTGGCGCGGCTCTTGCCGCCGCGCAAGCCGCCGCCCGAGTGGCAGGCATCGAGCAGCACGAGCACCTGCCCGTCCGGGCCGGCCTGTTCGCGTACTTGCTTTATCCAGCGGCCCAGTTCGTCGTCGCGGATCAGGTTGCGGTGATCTTTTTCGTTTGTTTTTTGGCCGTCATGGGGTACCAGGGCTTCGTCCAGTTTGTCGGCCTCATCTGTGCCGTCGTCTGCGATCTGGACGCCATGGCCATAAAAGTAAAACACGGCCACATCGCCCCTTCCGGCTTGCAGCAGGTGTTGTTCAAAAGCCATCCGGATGCCGTTGCGGGTGGTCCTGGCATCGGATAAAACCAGTATGTCGGCCTCGGAAAAGCCTTGTTGCAGCAGGGTCGTCCGCATAAGCCGGAGGGCTTTTTCGGCCTGGAGCGGCTGGGCGGCAAAGGGCGCTTCGGCGTAGGAACCCACGCCCACGAGCAGGGCGAGTTTCCGGGCCTGAATTTCGGGGTAGAACGCGCCAAGCGCCAGGACAAGCAGGGTAGTAATAGAATGTTTCATCAGGAGCATTTGCGGCATTATGGTTTTATTCCAGGCGGTTCAGCAGGCGCAGCGCCTTGATCCGGCAGGCATGCGAGGCATTTTGCGCGATGGTTTCAAGGCGTTCTTTTCCCCGTGCAGGATCGCGGGGCAGCCAGGCCAGTGCCAGCAGCCACTCGGCGTCTTCCCGGTAGAGTGTATTATTCTGCGCCAGCACGTTTTCGAGCAGCGGGATGGCTTTGGAGGGTTTTTCGGCTTTGAGGTGATCGATGGCCGCGTTCAGTTTGTTTTCCAGGATGCTGTCTTTCTTGGTTTCTCCCATTACGCCGTAATCGATTTTTTCCAGCCCGCGCGCTGTTTCCGCAAAGGCAATGCGCACCCGGCTGTCATTGGTGAGCGTTTCGCCGCCGGTTCGGGGCGGTCTTTGAGGGCGTTGTGCGGTATCCGAGGGCGCCGGTTGTTCCGCCACGCGGGGTTTTTCACGCAGGGCAGGAGAATCGGGTGGGGTAGAGGGTTGGTCGGCAATGGCAGGCGGTTGGGGCGTTTGGGTAAACCAGAAATACGTGGCAGCAGCCAGGAGGACGATTGCCGCCGCGGCAGCCATCAATCGCCGGTTAATGGAAAATGCCATGGCGCCGCCGGCATTGGGCGCGACCAGATTTTTTTTTACCGTTTCCCGTAGCCGCAGGGCGCGCAGCCGTCCGATCATATCCCGGTGTCGCCCGACGGCTTGCCGGAGTTCCGGGTCGTTTTGCAGCGCCAATTCGAACGCGCCGAGGGCGTCGCCGCTCAATTCGCCGTTCAGGTAATCTTCTATGTAATCGTACGCATTCATGGCAGGAGGATTCAGGCCGGCAGCCGGAATTGCGCGGCGAGTTCAGTTAATTTTTTCATGCACTGGGCACGGTGGTTTTTCAGGGCGTCAACGGTGGAATATTGGGTCAGTTTTTGTTCGATCACCTCTTTGTCTTTTTGTTCTTCGAGGTATTTGAGGCGGATCAGCTTTCGGCAATTATCGTTCAGGCGGGCCAGAAGCCCCTGCAACAGTTCTATCTGCTCCAGGGTATCCCATTCCGGTTCGTCGGCACGGTCGAAGTCCAGGTCGTTGGTGGTGTTTTGGCCGGCTTTCCGGGAATAATGATACACCCTGCGCTTGGCGATCTCGATGACATAAGTCGCCGGTTCATTGCCGGCGTATTCGTATTTCCCCGCGCGGATTTTGTCCATAAAGATCATAATACAATCGCAATGCAGCTCCTCGATATCGTCGTCTACCAGGCGGAAGTTTTTGCCGATCTGATAAACCGAACCCGATATTTTGGAAGAAAGACAACGGATAGCCTCTCCCTCTTCCCCTTGCAGCGCCGCGAGGAGCGCGCGGGCGTCAGGATACCGGTGACAGGCTTTGTTCGAACCGCGGTTCAGAAAAAGATCAAGAATACGTGCCATAGAAAGCGGGGCTTGACAAAAGCGCGTTGCAAACTTAACAACGTTAAAATTATTTCTAAGTTAAGTAGCTCCTTTCTCTTACAAACCCCCATTTAAAAGCACAATTCTGATCATTTTAAACCACCCATGAATGCGTTTGAAAACAAAAAGGTAACCGGAAGTGGCGTTTTTTTTACAAAAAATACGCCCCCACAAACGCCCCCACCGTGGCCACGAAGCCCATCATAAATACCGTGTAAGAAAACGTCAGCAGGCGGTATTTTTTATCGAGCACCTGACCGAGGTAATACAGGTCGCGGGTCATGTTGCCGAACAGCAACGAGCCGTCGCGCAGCATGGCGTCCACGGCCGCTTCGTACTCTTCGAGGCTGAGGTGGACGAAGTTGCCGAAAAAAACGGGATTGATGCGTTCGTTCGGTATATGCGCCGTTACCCGGGGCCGCGACGACAGCACGGCAAAAATGAGCGACGTGAGTCCCGTAACCAGGAAAATGATAATGGGCAGAATGAACAGGGGGTTGCGGTTGGTCACCGTCTGGTAAGTCAGCATCGAAATGGCCACGGAGAGCAGGATGGAGTTGACGCTGATCATGATGTGTGCCTTGTTGTCGGCAATGGCGCTCAGGCGGATATGGTTGGCGTAGTTGGCCCGGAAATAGGTTTGAATACTGGAGCGCAGGGGGCGGCGGGCCAGACGGGCAAAACGGCCGGTTTCCGCGGTTTTTGAGGCGGGTGCAATTTCCTGTTTTGGCAACGCTGTGGCCGCTTGTTGCGTGTGCAATTGGAGAATATGGGCGATCAGCGCCGGCTCAAAAGCCGTTTTGGCGTAAGCCGTAAAAAACTGTCCGCGACCGAGTTGCTCGCGCAGAAATTGTTGCCAGGCACTTTCACTCAACACTTCCTGATCCAGGTATTCCCGTTCGAGCCGGAGCAGGCGCGCGCGTTCGTCGAACGTTTCCGCCCAATCGTAAGCCCGGATGGCGTCGTTCAGCACCCGCGCTTCGGCCGTTTGCGGACGCGGTTCCGTGAGCGCCGAAACGATGCACTGCCGGATGGCCTGGATTTTTTCGGGCGCGCAATGTTGTTCGGCCAGAAAAAATTCGGCGCGGATGGCGCTGGTTTCCGGCACCTGACGCCGGTCGTACAGGTAACCCGCGTTGAAAAACCAGGCCGCCAGTTGTGCGATTTCCCCACTTGCTTGCGACAAACCCTCGGCTTCGGCAATTTCGCCGGCCAGGCGCGCCACCGAGGCGGCCTGGGCAAAATTGTGGTACAGCAGCCGGGCATCGTGCTGGTCGTTCCAGAGTTGCAGCACGTGGCGGCGTGCGGCGTGTAAGAGTTCGCTCTCCCGGGAGCCGGTCGGTGTGGGTGCTTTTTTTGCCATTTAATCTGGTCTTTTTCGTTTCTGCTGCAAAGGTATTCCAAGGGGGCCACGTTTACGAAACTTTCAAAAGTTTCGTAAACGTAACGCCGGCTTAACGTTTTAAATCTTTATATTTGGCCAAAAATACCGCGTATCACTATGCCGAATGCTGCCGCCACGCTATCCCTGCCCAAAACGCTCGAAGAACGGCTTCTCCTCGACGAAGTACTGGAAGTCCCGGCCACCCTGGACGAATATTTCGCCTTCTTGCCATCCTGCGAGTACCGGGTGGATTACTCCGACGGAAAAATTATTGCTATGGGATATGCATCACTTACTCATGAAGCCCTTGTCATTCGAATGGGGCATTTGCTCAGCCTCATTTTTGACATCGACAGCCCCTTTCATATCCTGGGCAGCAACGTCGCCACCTTTATCCCCGGCGTTCAGGCAGTACACAACGCCGATGTGGTGGTGTTGCAGGGCAAGGCGCAATACCATATCCACCAAAGCGGCCGGCGCAAGATCAAAACCCTGCTCAACCCCTGCATCATCGTTGAAGTGTTGTCCAAATCCACCATGCGGTACGATTTGGCCGTAAAAGTGCCGCGCTACAAAACCCTGCCTTCCGTGCAGCATATCCTGCTGGTCAACCAGCACACCCCCGGCGTTTCCCTCTATTCCCGCACCAACCGTCCCGGCCAATGGCTGAACGTGGAAGAACAGGACGCAGAAAACGGATTCGTGAGCATCAACCGGAAAAAATTGCGGCTCACCGATATTTACCGCAATGTTCAGATAGATTGAAACCTTCCCATTCTTTGTACTTTTCTAATTTGCGTTTGTATTTTTTACTTTTATATAGTAAATATTTTTAAAAATACAAATGACGCAAATTTTTTTACTGGCTGCTCCCCGTCATTGGCCGGCCCGGGCCATGCCTGCATTTTTGTGGCATCATTCCGGGCGGAGTGTCCGGAAGCGATAAAGTATCATGTTTTCTAACCAGTAAAAAAGTTTTCTCCTCCATGAAAGTTGAACAACTGTATACCGGATGCCTGGCCGAAGCAGCCTACTACATCGAAAGCGAAGGCGAAGCCGTCATCATCGACCCGCTTCGCGAAACGCAACCCTACCTCGACCGGGCTGCCAAAGACGGCGCAAAGATCAAATACGTGCTGGAAACCCACTTCCACGCCGACTTCGTGTCGGGCCACCTCGACCTGGCCAAAAAAACCGGCGCTGCCATCGTATTCGGCCCCACGGCACAACCCAACTTCAAGGCCCACGTGGCCAAAGACGGCGAACGGCTGAAACTGGGCAAGGTCACGATCGAGGTGCTGCACACGCCGGGCCACACGATGGAATCGTCCAGTTTCCTGCTGCGCGATGAAAACGACAAACCCGTGGCCGTGTTCACCGGCGATACGCTGTTTATCGGCGACGTGGGCCGCCCCGACCTCGCGGTGAAAACCGACCTCAGCCGCGAAGACCTGGCCGGCTACCTGTTCGATTCGCTGCGCAACAAGATTATGACCCTGCCCGACGACGTGACGGTATACCCCGGCCACGGCGCCGGATCGGCCTGCGGCAAAAAAATGGCCAAGGAAACCGAATCCACCATCGGCCTGCAAAAACAATTCAATTACGCGCTTCGTGCAGATATGACCCGCGCCGAATTCGTGAAGGAAGTGACTACGGGCCTGGTTGACCCGCCGCAGTATTTCCCGAAAAACGCCGTGATGAATAAAATGGGTTACGAGAGCATCGACACCGTGCTCCAACGCGGCGTACACCCGCTCAAACCCCGCGAGTTCGTCACCGTGGCCGAGGCCGAAAACGCCCTCATCATTGACGCGCGCAACGAAGCGGAATTTGTGAAAGGATTTATTCCGGGTTCCGTATTCATCGGTCTGGAAGGCCAGTTCGCTTCCTGGGTAGGCGCCCTGGTGACCGATCTGAAACAACCCATCCTGCTGGTGTGCCCCGAAGGCAAGGAGGAAGAAGCCGTCACGCGCCTGGCCCGCGTGGGCTACGACAATACCATCGGCTACCTGGAGGGCGGTTTCGCCGCATGGCTGGCCGACGGCCGCGAAACGGACGCCATCGAAAGCATCTCCGCCGATGCTTTTGCCGAACGTTTTAAAGCCGGTCGCGAAAAGGCGCTCGATGTGCGCCGCCACAGCGAATTCGATGCCGAGCACGTGGTCGGCGCTCAAAACTTCCCGCTCGATTTCATCAACCGCAACATGGCCGAACTGAAACGCGACACACCGTACCTGCTGTACTGCGGCGGCGGCTACCGCTCCGTGGTCGCCATCAGCATCCTGCAAAACCGCGGTTTCGACCGGCTGGTGAACGTGGAAGGCGGCTTCAAAGCCATCAAAGAAACGGGCAAGGTGAAAGTGACGGAATTTGTGGAACAGGCGACGGAACTTTGATGATTTTGAGTTTTGAGTTTTGAGTTTTGAGTTTTG
>CALEYM010000231.1 GCA_937926185.1 uncultured Bacteroidota bacterium
GTGGCTGGTCTACTTCGATAGCGGTACTGTTGTAGCCCACCAGGGCATAAATAGCCTTCAGATAACGGCTGTTTTCACGCAGGCGCAGCAGCGAGTTCAGGGCGCGCCGGCTGATGATCCGGGTGTGGTGCGCGCGGGGGTCGATGCGCAGGCTGGAATAACGCTGCAGGATTCCGTAGAACATCCCGTAGAGCAGGCGCTGAAGCCAGGGCAGGCGCCGTTCGCGCGCGCGCAGGTAAACGATGTCGAAGCCGGATTGACTTTTCTCCCACAGTTGCGTAACCAATTGCGGCGCCCCGGCAAAATCAAATTCAAAGATCACCGCATAGTCGCCGTTGGCGCGGTCGAGGCCGGCGAGCAGGGCGTTGTCGCGATTCACCGGGGCGCTCAGGTTGAGCAGAAATATTTGCTTTCGCAGTTCTTCCGGGAGCGGCTGGATCGCGGCATCGATCGAGGCCTGGTCGCAGTGGTTGTTGACCAGCACGAACTCAAAATCACTGAAGTTGCCGGTCATCTCGGCATAAACGCCCCGTAGCCAATCCCCGAGTATCCGGATTTGGCTTTGCGTTTGTAAAACAGCGATGACCGACAGGAAGGAATGGCGCATGACGCCGCAAAAATGTTACTTTCGCCGCTGCAAAAACTACAGTTTATGAAAAAAATATTGTTGTTTTTATTCCTGCTACCGGCAATACTTCATGCCCAGGGTGGTATGTGGTTGCCCATGTACCTGGAGAAACAAAACGAAAAGGAAATGAAAGCATTGGGTTGCAAACTCGATGCCGACGGCCTGTATGCGCCCAACCGTCCCAGTGTGAAAGACGCGATATGCCAGTTTAGCGGCGGCTGTACCGGCGCTATCATTTCGCCACGAGGCCTGCTGCTTACCAATCATCATTGCGGCTTCGACGCTATTCAAAGTCACTCCACGCTCGAACACAACTATGTGGAGGAGGGCTTCTGGGCCAAAACGCAGTCCGACGAACTGCCTTGTCCGGGTGAAACAGCCATGTTTGTCAGCCGCATGGAAGATGTGACGGCCCTGGCCCTGCAAAATGTCACCGAATCGATGAGCGAACGCGACCGGCAGTCGCAGATCGATAAAAATCTGGCCCAAATCAGGGTAAATACCAAAAAAGAAAAATGGGAGGAAATACTGATCCGGCCATTCTATAACGGCAACCAATATTTTCTTTTCGTAACCGTCACCTATACCGATGTACGCCTGGTGGGCGCCCCACCCAGCAGCATCGGCAAATTCGGCGCCGACACCGACAACTGGGTCTGGCCCCGGCATACCGGCGACTTTTCCCTGTTCCGCGTTTATGCCAACAAGGACAACCAACCGGCAGATTATTCGCCCGACAACCGACCGCTCGACCCCAAACATTTCCTGCCGGTGTCCATAAACGGCGTCAAAGAAGGCGATTTCACCATGGTGTACGGTTTTCCCGGCCGTACCGATGAATACCTGCCCGCTGCCGGCGTAAAATTGACCGGCGAAGTGCTCGATCCCGCCAACGTGGAAACCCGCGACCGCGCACTGAAAATCATGGACGGCTATATGCGCAAAGACCCAGCCGTCAAAATAGCCTACATTGCCCGTTATGCCCGGATTGCCAATTACTGGAAAAAATGGCTGGGTGAAATGCAGGGCTTGAAAACGTACAAGGCTTTAGATAAAAAACGCGAATACGAAGCGGAGTTTACCCGCCGGATACAACAAAACCCCGGTTGGAAATTCCGCTACGGCAACCTGTTATCCCGGCTGGAACAAACCTACGCAGCCCTGGAACCATATGCGCAAACCCGGGATTATTACCTCGAAATATTCGTGCGCAACTGCGAGATCATGAGCACGGTAGCCTCCCTGAACAACTGGATCAAATCGTATGAAGAAACCGGCGTATCCGGGTTTTCCGGCAAACTGAATGATACCAAATCCCGGCTGGAGTCATTTTATAAAGACTATTGCCCTGAAGTGGATCAGGCCGTTTTTGCGGCAATGACAGAGCGTTATGCCGAAAATGTGCGCGATGAATGGGGCGCCGGATTTATTAAAACCGAGGCGGCCAACAAGGGCGGGTACGATAAACTGGCAACGTTTATTTTTCAAAACAGCATACTTACGGATCGCCGGAAATGGGAGTCTCTCGCGGCGGGCGATCCAAAATCTTTGGGCGATGCGCTGAAAAGTGATCCTGCCGTGCTCCTCTGGCGCGGGGTAAGCGGGGCCTACCAAAGCGGCGTCGTTCCAAAACTGCAGGAACTTCAATCCACCGTTAATTTGCTGCAACGGCAGTACATGGCCGCCCAACTGGAAGTGTTCAAAGAAAAACGTTTTTTCCCCGACGCCAACGGCACCCTCCGGCTTACCTACGGTAAAGTGCGCGGATACAGCCCGAAAGACGCCGTGATCTATGATTTTAAAACCTACCTGGACGGTGTCATGGAAAAATACATCCCCGGCGATTACGAATTCGACGTGCCGAAAAAACTGATAGAACTCTGGAAAGCCAAAGATTATGGCCGCTATGCCACTGCCGACGGCCGTTTGCCGGTTTGTTTCCTCGGTTCCAACCATACCACGGGCGGCAACTCCGGCAGCCCGGCGCTCGATGCCCGCGGCAACCTCATCGGACTGAATTTCGACCGCGTATGGGAAGGCACGATGAGCGATCTGAATTACGACCCCGCCATTTGCCGGAATATCATGGTGGATGCCCGGTATATCCTCTTCATCATCGACAAATTTGCCGGCGCCACCCGGCTGATCGATGAAATGAAAATTGTGAAGAAATGAGATTTTAATGTGGTCAATGTGTTTTTAATGTGGTCAATGAGATCAATTAATTGACCACATTGACCACATTGACCACATTGACCACATTGACCACATTGACCACA
>CALEYM010000232.1 GCA_937926185.1 uncultured Bacteroidota bacterium
ATTGGCTAACCAGAAACCCTCTAACCAGTAACCTTCTAACCATATTTTATTGTATAACCAACTGCACCGCCCCGATCTGTCCGCTGCTCGTCAGCCGCAGCCAATACACCCCTGGGGGGAAGCCGCTCAGATCGAGTGTTGCGGCGAGTGTGCCATTGACTGGCTCATGCACCTGTTCCAGCAACAAGCGTCCGGCGGTATCGAAAATATCGGCGCGTAATCTGCCGTCCGGTGCGTTTTTCAAAGTTATGCGGAACATACCGGCGCTGGGGTTGGGTTGTACGGCAAGTCCCCACGCCTGCGAGGGTTCCGCGGTGCCGATCACGTCCACCACCAGATTCTCCACCGCGGTAATACATCCGTTTTCATCGCTCACCCATGCCTGGTAGATGCCGTTGGGCAATCCGGCGAATATGGGCGAGTCCTGGAAAATGATACCATCGAGGCTGTACATCAGGTTGCCGGTACCGCCGGAGGCAGATACGATAATAGTGTCCTTGTTTACTTCTGCAATAGCGATCAGCGGCAGCGGATCAAAAAGCGTAAAGGCGACGTGCACGGTATCGCCGGTAAAATCGGCCACGATCAGGGTGTAAGTGCCAGCGGGTAAATCCGATACCGGACCCTGGATCAGGTATGGCGGAATTCCACCGCTTGTATTGACGAGCACGCTACCGTCGGCATACCCGGTACAGGAAGGATTTGTCGGAACTACGCTGGCTACGAGGCCAAAATATTCAACGGTAAATTGGGCGGAGGTGGTACAGCCGTTGGCATCCGTCACTACCACGGTATATTCGCCGTTGGGTAAATTGTCGAAAGTGCCCGCGGGTTGCTGGGCCCCGCCGTTCAGGCTGTACGTGTAGGGCAATGTGCCGCCGCCGGCAAATACCTGTACATCGTTTTTTACAATGGCAGTACCGGCAACCAATGGATCCGGCTCTGTTACGTTGATAGCCTGCAGCGTAACTGTCGTATCGACTGCATCTTTTATACTAACCGAATGTATGCCGGCGCCTACGCCTGTAAAAATGCTGTCGGTCTGAAAAGCGCCGCCGTCGAGGCTGTATTGATAGGGTGGAATGCCGCCGCCCGGGAACACGATCAACTGACCTGTCTGGCCAAAACAGGCGATGCCTTCGACCAGGACTTCCAGTATTTTAAGCGGCGGTACAGCTATAACGGCGGTGGCGGTAGCTGTACAACCGTTAGCATCGCGCACCGTAACGGTGTAATCGCCGTTGGCCAGATTGCCAAAGGTATTTCCCACCTGGAAGTTTTCGCCGTCGATGCTGTATTGCAGGGCGCCGGCGCCGCCCGAGGCTGTCACCGTCAGTATATTCAGATTATCGTCGGCGCTAACGGTCAATGCTGGTGGGTCAGTCACTGTCACGGCATTCGTAGTGGCGGTATTGCCCGAATCGTCTTTCACAACTACAGTGTAGGTGCCGGCTGCTAAACCGGAAAAGAGGCTATCCTGCTGAAAATCAACGCCATTCAGGCTATAGGTATAGGGTGCGACCCCGCCGGCTGCTTTTGCTGAAATCACGGCCTTGTTATCGCCGGAACACGGATTCAGGCTGGAAATTTTTAGCTCGGCTAACAACTGGTCTACGGCCACGGCCGCCTCGGCAGTAGCCGTACAGCCATTGGCGTCACGCACCGTGATGGTGTAAAAACCGTTGGGCTGGTTTTCAAAAAAGTTGCTGCTCTGATAATTTTGGCCGTCGAGGCTGTATTCCAAAACACCTGTGCCGCCCGAAGCCGTTACCGTAATATCGTCGTCGGTTACGGCGCTTGTCACCTGGATAGCCGGCGGGTCGCTCAGGATCACGGCGTTGGAGGTGGTCGTATTGCCGGAGTCGTCTTTTACGGTAACGGTGTACGTCCCGGCAGACAAGCCGCCGAATTCATTTTCTGTCTGATAATCAACACCGTTTAAACTATAGGTAAGCGGCGGTACGCCGCCGGTAGCCGCGGCAGCGATCGCGCCGTTGGCGCCGCCGGCACAAGCGACCGGGGAGGAAACATCGGCCTGAACTGCCAGTGGAGGCACCTCCACCAAGGCGCTGCCGGTGGCGGTACAGCCGTTGGCGTCGCGTACGGTGACCGTATAATTGCCATTGGGCAAATTCAGAAATACGTTGCCGGATTGGAAGTTTTGTCCATCGATACTGTATTCCAGTGCACCGCTACCGCCGGATGCCAGCACGGTGATGTCGTCGAATGTTACATCGGTGATAAAAAGCAGTAAAGGTGGATCGATAAGGGTGACAATGCCGGATTCGGCGGTAAAGCCGTTTTGGTCGCTTACCACAACGGTGTATTCGCCTGCTACCAAGTTGCCGAATGTATTACCCGGTTGTACAGGACTGCCGTTCAGGCTGTATTGGAACGGTGGCGTTCCGCCTGTTACGGAAACGGTGATCTGCCCTTCGCTGCCGCCGTTACACAGTACGCCGGCGCTTATTCCGGCTGTTACCACGAGATCGTTTTGCAAAATCCGGATGCGAAAAACCGAATCGTGCACCCAGGCATTGGAACCGGTATCCAGCGCGTCGAAACGGAACGAATCGGCCGTGGCGGCATCCGCGTTGTGCGTATAGCTGACCGAGCCGGCCAGAATATCGTCTTGGGTAAACGTGCCGCCGATGCCCAAGGGCAACCCGTCCAGTGTCAGTACGCCGTGTTCGGGCGCCGAAAGCAGGGTGAAAATACCCTCGTCGGCATTCCCGCTGTTAATATGCAGGAACAGGTTCGCAACGCCGATATCGCCCGATCCGCCCACCAGCACGGTGAGCGGTTCATTCACCAGCAACTGGCCGGCCGGCACCGTATCTGAAAAACATACGTCCAGACTCCAGGCGGTGATGGCCCCGCCGTCTTCGGGAAAATTATCGGTTATTTCGAGGATCCAGGCGCCCTGCGCGCTCCGGTTGTCGAAACGGTTCAGCATTTCCAGGGCTTGGTAAGCGCCGTTCAAAGCGGGAAGATCATCGCAGGTGTTTTCCAATTCGGCGGCGGTTTTTATCGCCTCGTCGTCGAAAGTGAGGTCGAGGTTGTCGCCGTTGCAACCGCTGGAAGTGACGGGGAATCCAGGCTGATCGAACAATACAGCCGATTCGCCCCAGGGCGATATCAGCCGCGCGGCCAGATCGCCTACCCAGGTATGGTCGGCCTGCACACTTATATTCAGGTCCACAATGACCCGGTCATTTGGAATGTCGAGCGTAGAAGCGACCATAGAAATATCGTTGTCCGGAATATCGACCGGGACGTCGTTGCTGGTAAAATTAAATCCACATTCCGGCCGGCCTGTTTGAAAGGCGAATACGGCAGAAAAAGGACTTTGGCCACAGGCATTTACAGCCATTACCCGCCAATAATACACGGCGGCAGTATCCAGGCCGCCGGGCATTGCTGCTGTTTGCGTAAGCATTTGATCATAAACCACAAAGGTGGAGTCGAACGAAGGGTTTATAGATACCTGCACCTGGTAGAATTGTACATCGGGAATAGCCGCCCAGGTCAGGGATTGGTTCGGTAATGCATTTCCGGCGCCGTCTGCCGGACTGATTAAAACCGGGATGCCGGGGGCTTCATCGAGCACCACCAAATCAACCGTACGGGTTCTGGTGATCGTGTCGCCGCTCCCTTCGATGGTCAGGGAGTAAACGCCGGGTACGGTTAAACCGGAGAGGATGATTTCAACGTTGTCATCGGGTATTACCGGGTTGGGGTTGATTTGTACGTTTGCGCCGGGCGGCGCGCCGGTTACTGACAGTTCAACGGGATCGGAAAAGCCGCTGATGCCGGTTATCGTGGCGGTGAGTTGAAGGTTTTCACCACTGCACACCTGAACTGAATTGGCAGAAAGGTTCAGCAGAAAAGTAGGAGACAAGGGTGGCGCGATTACAAAATTTTCATTGGAAATATCAAAAAACACGTTTCCAACGGCCTGTACCATGATGCGGCAACTATCCGAAACCTGATTGGGTACATCAATGACAGCGGAGCCGTTGTTGGGCAATCCGTCGGCCAGCACTACGGGATAAGTGTAACCGCCGTCGGTAGAGAGCAAAATCCGCACCTGCGCACAATTCACCGGCGCAAGGTTTGTGCTGGCGATGTCCCAGGTCACGGTTTTGCTTTCGCCCACGTACCAAATTGCCGGGATATCCGGGTTTGTCACGACAAAGGGCCCGGCCGTGCCGGCCACCGTAAGCGTCATATTGTCTTCCCCTGTACAACCGCCGCCGATGAAGTTATCGCGGGCGGTGACCCGGAAGTTCAGGGTACGCGCCACGCCGGGCAGTTGCTCCCATTCAGGGTCGGCATTGGCGATCAAATCTTCCAGGCGCGGGAAGTACCTTGTTGGGGAAATGGAAGGAAAGAAAGAGCGGAATAAAGGCCCGGCGGTGCTGCCAGCCACAGGCGGTGCGGGCGCCTGCTGGTTGTCCATTTGTTCCCAGCAGTAGGTGAGCGGGTGGCCGTTCGCGTCGTTGCCGGTTGCCGTTAAAGCAAAGGGTGTGGATTTGGGGATGACATAATCCGGGCCGGCGTTTATCGTCGGGGCGGCGTTGCCTACGTTCACCTTGACCGGGCACACGTTGCCCTGGCCGGCTGAAATATACGCGCCGATTTCCTGCAGGCTGGTCGCGTGGAAATAGGCGTCGCTGTTCGGTTGCACGTTAGGGTCGCAGACGCCGGCATACGCCATGATGGTGGTGCCGCTGCCGGGTTCAAAAGCCGTTCCGGCATTGATATTGCCGTCGCAGGTATTGTTGAAGCTGTGGTTGGCGCCAAATTGATGGCCTATTTCATGCGCTACATAGTCAATGTCGAAGGGATCGCCAACGGGCTGACTGATACCTGTTACGCCGCGGGCTTTGACCGAGTTTCCGCACACGACACCGAGGCTGGCGACGCCGCCGCCGGAAGTGCCGAAAACATGTCCGATGTCATAATTGGCAGAGCCGATGACAGAATTGCATTTATTTTGATTCTGGTTCAGCATGGCAGTGGGGTTGCCGTTTGAATAGCCGTCGGTGGCGGGGTCGAGAAATACGAGCAGGTTATTGTTGTTCACAAGTTTAAGGGTGGTGGCAAAGTCCCGCTCATAGACATCGTTTACCCGGTTGATCGTGGTGTTCATGGCTGCCAGCGCCAGGGCAACGGTTCCGCCGTGAAAAGCGGCGTATTCCCCCGTGCAGGCCAGGGCCAGCCGATATTGTCGGAACATACAATCGGCGGCGCCATCGGGTGTGCTGCCGTTTATTTTGTCGGTCAAAATCGTAGTGCCGTCCACTTCACAGTGAAACGGCTCTTTTTTACTTTGAAAATCGTGTTTAAAATAAACGACGTAATGTTCCCGGTCGCCGCGTTGGTAAGGATCGATAAACGTGGCGCCCCGCCGTTCCGATTGTACCAGGGCATGAAATCCGTGCGGCGTCAGGTCGCATTTGAGCGTGGCGGACGGATCGTCGATGCCCGTGCCGGTGTAGCAGCGGATATCCGGGAACTTGGCTTGCAGGCCGGCTTCCATTACCGGCGATTCGCTGAGCCGGAAGCGTTCCCATCTACCGTCGGGCATGGGCAGCGCGAGTATCGTTTCATTATCGGCGCCCGCTGAAGTAAATCGTTCAGGCGCATTAGCGAGTACCGGCTGTAATTGGGAAAGATCGAGCCGGACCGTGCGATACTTATTTGGGATTATGTCGCGCCGGGCGCCGTTTTGCCGGGGAATGTTTTGTTCGGGAAAGTCGGACCAAAGGGATTGAGCGTTCGCGAGCGCGGTTTGCGCCATCAGCAGAACGCAGAGTAATTTTTTTACCATACCGGATTCGATTTGAGCAATGGATGAAGGCGGACTTGAGGTTCAGGTTTTCCTTCCTGCAAAGTAAAGCGCCCGGCAACAGA
>CALEYM010000233.1 GCA_937926185.1 uncultured Bacteroidota bacterium
CATTACGACGGGCATGATCTGCGGTTTGGCCAGCGTAGTGGTCAACATGAAAAACGTGATGAGCAGGAAGCCCAGGTCAACCATGGGCGTCAGGTCAACACGGGTTGACATTTTTTTTGAGCGAACCTTACCACCTCCTTTTTTTCTGGCGCCGCTGTCAGCGGTTTGCATTTCAGCCATATCGGTATGATGCTGTTAAGGGTGATGAAATATTGTGAATCGAACAACGCCGCGGCCATTAAATGGCTTTGGTTTTGTTCGGATCCGCCTCCTGGCTGGTGATCAGGTTAAATTTGTTGACGTTTATATCCACCAACGTTTTTATCACTTTTTGAATGGCCGGGTAGGGCGTGTTTTGGTCCGCTTTCACCACGATCACGTACTCGTCCGGGACTTTGCCTTCCTGTTTCATCCTGAATTGTGCCAGTCGGGCATTGTGTATCCACGGGCCGAGTTCGTTGTTGGTGGAGTCGGCCGGAATACCGGGGACTTTCACCTGGGCGCGTTCGGTAGGGCTGAGTTCGAGCCACTTTTTCAGCTGGTTGCGCGGTACGCCAAAGGCGCCGGCAATCGTGAATTTGAGCTGGTCTTCTTCCGACAACCCCATCTGGTTTTGCTCGTTCATATCCTTGATCAGCGCCAGGCGAGTGTGCTGGCCGGCCATGTCGAGGTACACCTTTCCTTCGCTGTCCACCAGGATCGTCAGCGTACCGGCGTCCGGCAGCTTGGTTTCCGAGATGGAGGAAGGCGTGTCGACAGAGACGGGCTCCTGCGGTTTTGCCTTTGCCGTAAGCATAAAGAAAGTGAGCAACAAAAATGCCACGTCGCACATCGCCGTCATGTCAACGGTCGGAATATGTCGCGTCGGTTTATTCTTTGGCATAACAATTAAGTTTTAGAGTACCGGGTTGTTGTTAATAATCTCAAATACTCCTTATTAGTGATGCTTTGCCGCATAGGTTTGCGACAGGCTGAAGCCTGCCTCGTCAATCCGGTAGGTCATGGCATCGATACGGGTGGTAAAGATGTTGTAAAAAATGATGGCTACTGCCGATGTACCGATACCCAGCGCGGTGTTAATAAGGGCCTCGGAGATACCGGTTGCCAGGGCTGTCGAGTCCGGGGCGCCTGCCGTGGCCAAAGCCGCGAAGGCGCGGATCATCCCCAACACTGTTCCGAACAAACCGATAAGCGTTGCGATGGAAGCAATGGTAGCGAGGATACTGAGGTTTTTCTCCAGCATGGGTAGTTCCAGCGTGGTGGCTTCTTCCACTTCTTTTTGGATCGCCAGGATTTTTTCATCTTTTTCCATACCGTCCACTTTTTCCATTTCGGCGTATTTGCCCAAACCGGCGCGGATCACGTTGGCTACCGAGCCTTTTTGTTTGTCGCAGGCGGCAATGGCTGCCGGAATATCGCCGCGGTCGAGCAGGTTCTTAACGTTGCGGACAAACGCGTCCACTTTTCCGGAGCCGGCGGCCTTGTTGAGGGTGATCATCCGTTCGATAACGAACACGACCGTTACAAAGAAAATGCCCAGCAAAACGGGCACCACCCAACCGCCTTTATAGATCGTCCCGAAGTAATCGCCGGGAAGCGGGTCTTTGGCCGGGTCGTTGTCCACGAAGTGCGCCGGGTCGCCGAATACGTACAAATAGATCAAGGTAGACACTACGAAACACGCCGGAATGGCGATCAACGGGAAAATAGCGCCGGAGTCAGAACCTTGTTTAGCAGGAGTGTTTTTTGCTGCTGTCATGCTGCGTTTTAATTTTGAGTTAATGAATGTTGTGTTTACACTTCTCCTTGAAAAAAAAGATTCATTGTGCCGGGTGTCGAAATTTTCCGTTTCGTTTTGTCCCGTTTGGTTGCATAGATGCAGCGCGGCAAAAAATTGGCGTGAAACCTTAAAAAAAAATTTGCCCGGAGCAATGGAAATGTCTTTTCTGCAAAAGAAGCGGTTTTTTTACGGCGGTAAAAATAGTGTAAGACCTACAATTTCCAACAAAGGCTTTTAGAAATTCATCTTAACATTATTTTCATCCGGCCAATATTATTTGTTAAACGGCATAAATGTCAGGTTTTAGGGATGCTCTGCCGGATTCGTGCCAAGCGTTCGAGCAAGGCTCCCAACCGGTCGAGGGGCAACATGTTGGCGCCGTCGGATTTGGCTTCGGCCGGATGGGGGTGCGTTTCGATGAACAACCCGTCCACGCCAACCGCCACGCCGGCCCGTGCAATGGTCTCGATCAGGGCCGGACGCCCGCCGGTGACCCCACTGCTTTGGTTGGGTTGCTGCAGAGAATGGGTGCAATCGAGCACCACGGGGCACCCGAAGGATTGCATGACCGGGATGCCGCGAAAATCGACGATCAGATCCTGGTAGCCGAAGGTAGTGCCGCGCTCCGTGAGCCAAACGTTCGGATTGCCTTCTTCCCGCACCTTCTCCGCGGCAAATTGCATGGCTTCCGGACTGACGAACTGTCCTTTTTTAATATTGACGACCCGCCCGGTTTGAGCGGCGGCCACCAGCAGACTGGTTTGGCGGCATAAAAAAGCCGGTATTTGCAGCACATCCACGTATTGGGCGGCCAGGGCGGCTTCCGGGTCGCTGTGAATATCGGTGGTGACGGGGATGTCGAAATGTTCACCGACTGCCCGGAGGATGTTCAGGGCCTTTTCGTCGCCGATGCCGGTAAAGGAGTCGCGTTTGCTGCGGTTGGCTTTGCGGTAGCTGCCTTTAAAAATATACGGTATGGCCAGTTTGTCGCATATTTCCTTGACGCGTCCGGCGATGTCGAAAGCCATTTGCTCGCCTTCGATGGCGCAGGGGCCGGCAATGAGAAAAAAATTGCCCGAATCGGGGTGTTTCAGCCGGGGCAAGCTGGATTGAAGACTCATAGGATGTTCCATTTTGGGGCAAATGTAGCGTCTTCATCTCTGGCGGCAGGCATGATGCCATTTTACCGACAATATTTTTATAATCCTGGTCTGCGTGTTTTAATTCCGAAACCGCAAACGCTTCTAATTCCCTTAGCAATTCCAGTAGCCCGGTACGTATATGGTTTTTAGTTTGGTTGGCTTGTTCCACGTTTACTGACCCCAAACGTACCTGGCGCAATATATCACGATGTCTTGCGGACTGGACGATGGCTTCATCTAATTGCGGGCTGTCTTCCAGGAAGGATTGCAACCGGGATATTGCTGTTGCCAAATCATCCTGTGCGATCAGGTGGCAGATTTCGACAAAGGTTTCAGATTGCATGCCGGCACAAATCGAGCCGTAAAGATACAGTTAATTTGTCACTTTTCGGATCACATCCATTGGCGCCACCCTGCCCAGGCGGATACTCCAGGAAATCCGGCGGAAATAATTTTTCCCCGCCAGTTCGTCGTAACGGTCGCGCAGGGGTTTGGCATTGACGATGGGGAAATACACTTCCAGTCCGCCGTTAAAAAACTCCAGCATCAGCCCGCCGCTCCAGAGCAGCTGTTCGCTGAAAGGCCGGTTCTCGCCCAGGGGCGTGGCGTCGTCGAAATAGCCGACGTCGAAGTAGGGCCGCAGCGGGATGCCGAGGGGCAAACGGCCGGGCAGGTCGGCTTTCAGGTTGAGGGCGAGAATGTAGTTGTTGGAGTTGGCCACCCCGGCATACGGCGAACCGAACGCGTTTTTAAAGCCGCCCTCTGTCTGGCTGACCTGGCGCGAGAGGAAACCGGTCGTTTCCGAACGGCCAAGGAAGAGTTGATCGAAACGGTAATCGTTGAATGCCTGCGGGTTGAGGGCAAAAGACGCGCGGGCGATGTCGCCGGACAAGCTGTTTGTGGCCACACTGCCCCGCCGGCGTTGGGTGTTGTGGAGAAATGCCCCGGCAAATAACCGGGCACTGACTTTGCGTTTGCTTTGGTAAAAAAACTGTTGCTTCCATTCCAGGGCGCCGCGCAGATAACGGGCCTGCTCCTGGAAGGGCGTTTTATAACTTTGCTGTTCCAGCGATGCGGTCATTCGCCAGGGGTTGGGCATAGTATGATTGGCTGCTTCGTAGCGCAACTCATGAATCGTGGCTTTTTCCCAGGTTTTCCCCAGAAAACCGGTGTCGCCGAACTGCAATTCTTCTTTTCCAATCAATAAAATGCGGTATTGCAGAAAATGCAAAAATGCCGGCGACGCGCTCCTGAGTTCGGCCCGAATGCGGGGAGTAAGGCGATAAAACCTGGTGTACGCACCGGTGCTCCAATGATAATCGTAGTTGAACAGTTTGGCGTTGAATCCGGTGCTTAGCCGCTGTACGGGGCCGCCGGGAAGGAGGTTGTATTGCAGGTCGGCCAGGCCGGTAAAATGTTTGGAGCCCAGTCCCAGGCCGGGCATCAGAAAATACTGGAAGCGCCGGAGGGGAAAGGGTGGATTATACAATAAGATACCCAATATAGTTTTGTCGTAATAGTTCCAGGCGACCCAGGGCAGAACGCCCAACACGGTTTTGGCCGGCGTTTCCACGGGAGCCAGCATTTTGATTTTCAGCGGTTCAATACCCGGAAACGGGCCGCCGGCGCGCCGGATGTTGTTTTTACGGTTTACATCCAGGGCGGCATGCTCGTGATCCAGTTCGAAGGCATCGGCGTCGAGGGTTGGGAAGGCCGCGGTTTGTGCGCGTTTTGAGGGGGCAGGATACCAGATCGTTTGCACCGGCCGGCCAGCCCGCAGGGCGGAAACGGAGAAGGGCGCGTTCAGCCGGCCCCGGTTTTTTACCGTGATCCGGATGCTGTCGGCGTCGCGTTGCACCCGGGTGAGCGCCAGGTCGAAGCGGCGCCGGGTTTGCATGGCCTCGAAAAACCAACCGGCCTCCACGCCCGCGTCGCGCCAGGCGTCGCGCAGATCGGCAGGGTAGGGATGGCGGAATTTCCAACGCTGGTAGTAGGTCTGCATGACGTTGTCGAAGCGGGTCTGGCCCATCGAGCGTTCGAGCCATTGGAGGCATATCGCTGTTTTCATGTACGACTGTATCCCGTAGGCGATATACCAAAAGTCGTTCGCGCGCGTATCGGGCGGCGTGTCGGCGCCTTCGCGGGCCAGCATGAGGCAGGCGTTTTCGCGCGCGGAACCGGATTGGCTCGCATTGAACAGTCGCCGGGGCAGCATGTCGTCCATCGACTCGCTGCCGTAGTACTGCATCATGTAGCGGTGTTCGTAATAGGAGTTCAAGCCTTCGTCGAGCCAGGCGTGGTCGCGTTCGTTGTTGGCCAGGATGCCGTAGAACCAATTGTGCCCAACTTCGTGCGTGATGACGTTGTCGAGTCCTTTACCGCCCGATTCGTTGCCGATGACCGTGATCATGGGATATTCCATGCCGCTGCCGGCGCTCAGCGCGCTGTGCACGGCCGTGGCGTGGGGCCAGGGGTATTCGCCCACGAGTTGGGAATAGAACTCCACGGCGCGGCGCACGTAGAACGCGCCTTTTTGCCAGAGGTTAAAATCTTCGGCTGTAAACATGGCCCAGCAATCCACCGTTCGGCCGCTGGCCAGCCGGGCCGTGTCTTTGAGCACGTAAAAACGTTTGTCGGCAAACCAGGCAAAGTCATGTACATTTTCTGCCGTGTACCGCAGGGTTTTGGTAGCAGCCGACGAGACCGGAAACGTATCGCGAACCATGTTTCTTTTGCCGGGCAACATTTCTGCGCGGCGGGCTATTTCCCGCCGGGTTTCCAGTTCTTTTTGTTGTAAAAAGGCCGCTTCGGAGGGCGTTTGCAGGGCGCCGGTAGCGCCCACCACGTAATTTTCCGGCAGGGTAATACTTACGTCGAAGGAGCCAAATTCAGCATAAAACTCGCCTATGTCGAGGTAAGGCATGTCGTGCCAGCCAAGGCGGTCGTACGCGGCAGGTTTGGGGTACCACTGGGTCATTTGGTAGGAAGTTTTTACATGGCCCAGGCGGGAAAAGGAGGCCGGTATTTTCAGGAGAAACGGCGTTTCGATGGCGATTTTGCCGCCAGGCGGAAGCGGCCCGGCCAGTTTAAGCACGGCGATATCGGGATTTTTCGGGTCGGGACGCCAGCTTGTCTTTTGGCCGTCGACTGAAAAATCGATATTTTTAAAATAACCCAGTTGTTCCTCCGGTGCAAAGTAAAAACGGGTGTTGCCGTCGCGCAGTTTCTGGCGGGAAAAGGCGGTTTTCCGGTTTTTAAAGGCATTGGCCCACAGGTGCATGCGGATTTCCGGCAGGGTATCGGGCGAGCGGTTGACGTATTCTATCCGGACGTGGCCCTCGAGCGTGTGATCGCGGTCGTTCAGGGTGGCGCGGATGGTGTAGTGGATTTGCTGTTGGAAGTAGGGGGATTGAGCGGAGAGGGGAGATGAAAAAAGGAGAAGAATGAAGTGAAAGCGAAAGCGGTAGTGCATGCAATTTTTTGTTTCACAAAGCTACAAAAATGTTACACAAAATCAAAACTGCGGCGCTTTCGCAAGGGAGCATTTGCCCTTTACCCCGCGATCCGCTCCAGCAACCACTCTTTTTCCGCCACGGCTTTTGTGCTTTCAATTTCTTCCCGCAATACCTTTCGGGCATTTTTATCGTATAGGTTGGTTTCGAGCAGCTTGCGCGTGAAGCGGATGGTATTCAGGTAGTTTTCCCGGTGGTAGCCCAGTTCTTTTTTGCGGCGGATAAAGGTTCTGAGCGTTTGCAGGTGCGATTCGAGCAGGTCGAATTCCTCCAGTTCGTAGAAGATCTTCAGTTGCAGCGTTTTGGCGGCCAGGTGCAGCAGCAGGTCCTTGTATTCGGCTTTTTGCAGCAGTTTCAGGGCTTCGTCGAGTTGGCGGCGCTGGTATTCGAGCCGGGCCATATTGAAGCTGAACAGGCTTTCGCGGTGGGGCTCCTTTACGAAGTCGCGGTATTCGCGGATGAATTGTTCCGTCCAGTCCAGTTCGTGCAGCACCAGACCGATGGTGGCGGCATTGAGGTAGGTATAACGCGACAAGGCGCCTTCGCTCAGGAAATACTGCTTGGCCAGGCCGTCGCGGTAAAAGTCGAACTGTTCGGGCAGGTAATCCGGATTACCGGCGTTGTACTGCCGGATACAAAAGTTGATGGCCAGCAGGTAAAGGTCGCGCATTTCATCGGGCGAAAACAGTTTGCCGTGTTGAAGTAAAATTTTTTTAAACCGCTGAAACCAGGAGGCGTCCGAAGGATTGGTCAGGGCTTTGTAACAGCAGTAGTACACCGCCACGCTGGGTTCCGGCAATGTTGTGCTCGTTTCCAGGTGGGTTAAAGCGGCATCGAGCAGGCCAAAATCGTACCGGGCATTGCCGACGGCCTGATGCGAGAGCATAAAACAGGATTGCCACAGTTTTCGGCTCAGGAAAGCGCGGTCGAGCTGATGCGACAGTTCCTGGAGCGGCAAGAGACCCGTGGGGTTAATTTCCACCTCGGCCCGGTATTTTTCCAGCAGGAACTGATAGTGTTGCTGCTGAAAATCGGCATTGCGCAGCGGCCGGCCCAGCAGCGCGGATGCGGTGTCGACGCGCGCTTGGGCGGCCTGATCGGGTAATTTGCGCTGACGCAGCAGCGTGGCCTGGCGTAGCCGTACCTGGGGCGCATCGGCAAGAAAATCCTGTACGGCCAGGAACTGGTTGGCCAATTGAAATAAAAAACTCATGGCCATCCGGATCCGGTGGTCGTCGAACCGCGCTTTGCCGAATACCGCCGTGAACGCCTCCTCTTTTCCGGGCGCCGGGCGATTCGTTTTCAGGGGCTTTTCCAGAAAATCGAGCAGATCGATCACCTCCCGGCGCTGGTTGAAATAGGGGCTGCGCACAAATTTTTTCAAAGCGCGCAGTTCCGCGTCGGAAAAAGTGCGCAAAAGTTTGAGTAAACGGGTGTTTTCCATGCCGGGTTTTGTTTGCTTTCGGTAGACAAAAGTATGTCTATGCTTTGATCATTTTGCTTTTACAGGGCAAGAATTTTTGCTTCGCAAAACAGGGTAAATTTTTCACCACGGAGGCATGGAGGCACGGAGACGAGAGCGTTCTTTTTTAGACAAGTTGATCCTGTCTAAAAAAGAACGCTCTCGTCTC
>CALEYM010000234.1 GCA_937926185.1 uncultured Bacteroidota bacterium
GATCCTATCTTGAATGGCAAATCGCGGGCCTGTAGCTTTGCCCCATAAATGGCAAGGCGCCGGTTTGTTCATTCAATCCTTCAGAATGCATGCAAGAATGCCAAAGCAGAACCCGCTCAAAACTGCTCCCGGAGCCAAATCCTTCTCTTTCATCCGCAAAACTGTTATTCACAATGAAAAACAATTTCCTGACAAAAAAAACAAAAACTAACCATGTCAACTACCGACCGTATCCCTCCCGAGCAGATCGAAAAAGCCAACACCCTGCACGCTTTGAGCTGGCATTTTTCAGGCAAACCTCAAGGGAACCTGACCATTGCCCATTACAACACTTTGGCCAAATGTATAGAAGATGAGATTGAATGCACCCTTGTCGGAAAGAGCATTAAAAACTTCTCACAATCACTTGAAAACGGCTCCCTTCGGGGATTTAAACAAAATACTACCAAAGAAACGCTCTCAGGCTTCGTCCTGGTAAAAGCCGGGGTGATTAAAGAGGTGGAAGTTGTACGTGACCCGACGCATAGAAACATTAACCACCCTGTTCGAAAGTACTGGATAATGTACGAGGAGCATTACGAGCGATTGAAAACCCTTTTGCCGGCCGACGCATACCCGGTGGCGTCAAATGCCGAAACTAATGTTTCCGAAGCGGAAATTAATTTCCTCAAGCCAATCCACTCCTATTTCATTGCAACCGTCTGGATGATTTACACCCGCGCCCGGACGGGCGGTATCTACCGGCATGTGCTCCGGATAGAGGCAGAAAAGTCGGGTTGTCTCAACAAAGTATCTATGAAAAACGGCTCGACACAGGTGGAAGATTACATTGGCGAAGTCGGCATGGACGCCAGTCAGGGTTACCTGATATTCGACCTCGTGACCCGTGAGTCGCGGTTGAAACACCTCCACATCAAATTGAAAGTCGGTCGTGGCGCGCTTCCCCGGGTGGCCATTGGCCAGTCTAATTTCATCTCGACATTTCGCGATCAGATCATGACAGACGCCGTGGTATTCATGCTAGCGCCTAATACGCCTGACGCTGAAGCAGCGGCAACTTGTTTCCTGCCCGACACCCCGGCCTACCTTGGCTTATCGCCCGGCATACGGCGCTACCTGCATACGCAACATAAATGCCGGCTGATCGCGCCAAGGACAGACATCATCAATTCGCACCAGTTGACCGAATGGCTCGAAAATCAGCGTATGACAAAAGAACCCTCGACGCTCGATCCGGTTCTATTGGGGTTATGCGACACGTATTCCGCGTTTTATCTTACACCGGCAGGCCGCCTGGAAGAACGTCGATTCTGTATCCGCTTTGATCGCAATGTGGAAGAAATACGGGCCATAGCGGCCACCGGTTGCCGCGACAGGTTGCTAAACGCCGAAATATTCCGCCGGGGAAACACCGTCAGCCTTTTTCAAAAGGAAATTGCCGGGCGTGAAACGCAGAACGCCTTTCTATCTTTTGAAATTCCCTTCGATAAAAACCCTGAAGTACACTGGTTCGCGGGTTTTGTCTGCGGTGGCTGGCACGGTCTGAACGGTTCGGGCAGCCGGGCGCTGGTAATCCCCCACGCCGCGCCGGAATTTGAAACCCGCGGCAAGCAATGGGCAGTTGAATATTTCGGGCGCAACCGCGAACGGTACCGGCCGAAACAACCGGTATTCCGCATCAGCTTTCGGGGGCTGGGACTTGCATTTGCGGCCTGGTTGGAAAGCCGCCTGGCCAAACCGGGGTTGACGTAAAATAATGAAACATAGGAAAACAGGCAAATACTAGCCATGTACGAAATGTCCCAAAGGAACGTATCAAGAACAAGGCAAATCTGGAAAAGTGCGGGAAGGCGTGGGAAAAGTAAAAATTATTCCACCAACACAAATCCCGCCCACAGGTAAGGGGCATCGGGGTACTTTTCCCGCATATACAGCTGCGCCGCCCGGAAGGCATCGGGGATGTCCAGTTTTTCTTCGAGCCATTGCCGGTAAAATTCGATCATCAGTTCCGAAGTAGTCAGGTCGTTCACGGCCCAAAGGCTCATGATCAGGTATTTCGCCCCGGCGATTTTAAAGGCCCGCTGCAGGCCGTACACGCCTTCGTTGCCCTGGATATCGCCTAAGCCCGTTTCGCAGGCGGAGAGCACAACGAGCTCGGTGTTGGAGAGGTTCATCTGGCTGATTTCGTAGGCGGTGAGGATGCCGTCTTCACGGCCGGGCAGTGATGCCTTTCTCTGCCAGACGCGGTTGGCGCCGGCCAAGATGAGGCCCGAACGCATCATGGGGTCGTCGGACAAGCGGAAAACTGGCTCGTCGCTGCCAGATATCGATCCCCGGAAAGGGGAGCGATTCAGGGTATCCATCAGGTCGGGGTAGAAAAAACCGTGGGTGGCCAAGTGCAGGATAGTCGGGGAGGGGCTGTGTTGCCCCAGAGACTTAAATGCTTCTTCCGAGGCCTCGTAGTCGGAATATTTGCTGACCTGATAGCCGGTTTGAGTGAGAAGTTGGCGGATATTGTTTACTTCAGGTTCCGAAAATTCCAAGGTACCCCAGGCTGGGATAGAGGTTTCGCCGGGATAAAAACCGCGGCTTTTCGAACCGGAAATCAAAAGGTTGGCCGTATCCGGTATTTCAGCTGCGACCTGGCCCAGCGTGTCATAACGGATGCCGCCGAACAGCGCCGCGGTTTTAGCAGCGGAGTTTTTCACTTGTCCGTATCCCGTCACTATTTGCCGGGTACTGCCCAATTGCACGAGCAGGTGTTTTTCGGCAAAAGTCTGCCCCGCATTCACCCGGACAGCGCCCAGGTTGAGCCGGTGCAGGAGGCCGGAGGGGGAGCAATATACTTTGTTTACTCCCTGAAGCAATCCCTCCAAAGGCTTCCAAATCAAATCATAGGGCGATTTTTGACTATTGCGCTTTTTGGGGAAGGCATATAAAGCATTGATCCCTTCAACATTCTTGCCTGAGGCGTTTTGAAGCCACGGCGTTATTTCCCGTTCTTCAAAAAGCGGCACAAAAACCGGGGCAGTATCGCCGGGGCGGAGCACAAGGGCGCTGTAAAATATGATGTCAGTTACATCCGGATTATAGTACCGATAATGAATGAACTCGACAGCGGCTTCGCCGGGTCTAATCTCTGCCTGTACTTCCTGCCAACTCACTTGCCGTATTGCCTCACCGAAACCGGCTACTGTACGGGCAAGTTCTTTTTCGATTGTGTTGGCTTTTTCTTCTAATTCTGGCACCTGTCGGCGCTCGGCAATAGGCTTTGAATATTCGGCGGCGAGGCGGCGGTGGTAGGCTTTGAGCTGATTGTTCAGTGTTTTCGCTTCAGGAAAGGAATTTACAAGCATATCCTTGTACCTTGAAGTAAAAAGCAAAAAACCTTTGTCAAAAAGAACATGGTCATAGCCCACGGCAGCCAGTCGGTCAGCCGGCCATCCTTTCGACAAACGAAAGTGCAGAAAGGATGACAACCAATTTCCACCAGATTGATATATAGTAGCGTATCCAGAGATCTCTCTTTCTGAAAGAAATGTGACCGCTTGATAAAGCCGGGATTGTATTAATTGAAAATATTCTTCCCAAAGCGGTTCGGATTCGGCAAACCTATATTGAGTTTCATACAATGCCGCAAGATTTCTCTGGCTGTCGGCAAAATCAGCATGTCCCTTACCCAAGGTTTTTTCCCGGATCGCTTTGGCTTGGAGATGAAAATCTTCAGATTTTTCATAGTTGCTCATTTTGCTATACAAATTCGCTAAGTTGTATAGGCATTTGGCATAATCGGGGTGTTCTTTACCCAGTGTTTTTTCCCAGATGGTTCTGGCTTCATGGTAAAGTGGCTCAGCTTTTTCATAATTGCCCAAGGTATAGTACAAAGTTGCCAGGTTATTCAAGCATTGAGCATAATCCGGGTGTTCTCTACCTAATGTCTTTTCCCGGATGGCTTTCGCTTCGAGGAAAAGGGGTTCAACTTTTTCGTAGTTGCCTGTTTCATAATATAATACTGCCAAATTGTTCAGGCTATTAGCATAGTTTGGATGTTCTTTGCCCAGCGTTTTTCCCCAAATGGCTTTGGCTTCGAGGTAAAGTGGCTCGGCTTTGTCGTAATTGGCCATCTTTAAATATAAACCAGCCAGGTTGTTCAGACAATTAGCATAGTTTGGATGTTCTTTGCCCAGCGTTTTTCCCCAAATGGTCTTGGCTTCGATGTAAAGTAGCTCAGCCTTTTCGTAACTGCCGATGTTGAAATACAAATTCGCTAGATTGAGTAAGCTAGAAGCATAATCCGGGTGCTCTTTTCCCTGTATTATTTCCAGGATAGCCTTGGCTTCGAGGTAAAGCGGCTCGGATTGTTCGTAATTGCCCATGATCGAATACAAATTCGCAAGGTTGATTATACTACCAACATAATCTCGGTGTTTTTTGCCCAATTCTATCTCCAAAATATCTTTAACTTCTATGTAAAGCGGTTCAGCCTGTTCGTACTTGCCTAAGTAAAAATACAATTCCTTCAAATTAAACAAGGTGTTGATATAGGCTGGATGATCTTTATTTCGCCCTTTCCCTAAAATTCCTTTTGAGTCCAGATACCATTTTTCTGCCTCTGAATAGTTTCCTTGAAAATGAAGTATTCTACCATGATTAAAACAACAACTCCCATAGGATGCCGACTCTTGCCCTAATTTCGTCATGGCAATCACTTCTGCGGCAGCACTGACCTCTAATGCTTTGTCTAATTCTTGTTTGCTTGTAAGGCCGCGAGAGACTTGAATAAGGCTATCCACCTCCCTCATCACCCGTACAGTATCCACTCCCTGCCCAAAACAGGAAGCCGCAGAAAAAACCAATAAAAAAATCAGTAGAATTTTCATGGCCAACCGACTTTGTTTGATTTGAGTGCGAGCATGCAAAGGCATACAAAGCAAGTCTATACCTCGCTCTGTGAAGCGAAAGATTATTCAATCCGTTTATCGCCGTACAACAAACCGCCCCCCCTTCACAATTTCCCCGCCCTGCCAGATCATGAAATAGTACAGTCCTTCCGCGAGCTTGGGTTGCACTTGAAGGTCGAAGGCGGACTCTCCGTTACGGTCGTCTTTTTTCAAAGTTATCGGCGTGGAATGAAGCGGTTTGCCGACGTTGCTTTTGTTGTCGTACAGTTGAAGGTTGAGGGCTCCCACTGAAGTCCCTACCACTGTCCCGGCAAAACGGACGAGTACTTCCCCGTTTTGATCCGGAACAAAACGCGCGTCATTCGCCGGACTTTCTATCTTTACCGTGATACTTTCGCTCCGGGCGCCTCCGCGGACAAAGGCCTCCATCGTGGCGTTAGGGGCGAAATTTGCCGGATCGGCCTGTGCCACGGGCGCGTTTTGTTTCCCCTCCATGCCATCCAATAAGGCCGCTATTTTGTTGAAATACTGGTGTCCCTGGTCTTTTTCAATCTTTTCAGAAAGAGAACGAAATTCATCTGTGTTCTCCTTGCCGCCGGCTGCCAGGGACAACAGCAGCAGGATTTCGGCCTCTTCGCCATAGGGCGGATTTTGGGCAACTGCCACACCGCGTACTGCCGCGGCGGCGTCATCGAAGCGGCGCAACTTAAAATAAACGTGCGCCCGGAGCAATTGGGCCTGCGCGTCGTCCGGGCCGGCATTTTTCAGGTGTTCGAGCGCGGCAGCGTAGTCGCGGCGTTCGATGGCTTCGGCGGCAAGCGTAGCGGGATTTCGGCGGGCAGGGTCGCCGGCACGGGCGCCGGCGCCAAGGCTGTTCCAGCGCGAGCCGGCATATACGTTTTCGGCCAGAGCCAGGTAAGCCTGATTTCCCGCGGGCTTTTCTTTCCGGAGAGGCGGCGGTTTTACCGGGGTACCATCTTTCTGCCGGGGTGTGTCGGGCGGCTGTTGGTTTGGCGCATTGGCAACCTGCGCCGGTTGCGTCACTACTTCCGTTGCCGCGGCGGTATTGCCCCCGGCATCCGTAACCGTGACCGTGTAGGCGCCGGCAGAAAGACCGGCCAGGTCTTCGCTCTTTTGGCCGTTCGACCATAGATAAGTATAACCCGGCGAACCGCCGCTAACAGCCAGATCAATGGAGCCGTCGGATGCGCCGTTTTGCGAGGCTGGCCGGCTCGTTGTTTTCAAATCCAGGGGCCCCGGCCCGGCGGGGAAAAGCGCCCGGTAGGTCAAAAAAGCGAGCGGCGCCAAAACTGCCGCGGCCGCCAGATAATACCACAAACGCCTGCTTCCCGGCCACTTGGGCCTGCCGCCTGGCGCCGGTTTTTCGTTTTTTTCTTCCGCTTCCAGTCGTTCAAAAATGGCGCGTATATCTTCGGCGATCAATTCCCTGGCCGTATCGAACTCCAGGCGGCGCAATTCCACTGCTTCGGCCAAAGCGGGGTCTTCCCGGATGGCGCGTTCCATGTCGGTATGTTCGTCGCGGGGCAAGCGGCCCAGCAGGTATTGTTCGATTTTGTCGTATGGGGTTGGCATATCTTTCATGGCTTCAACCGGTATTAAAACGTTATAGCAAACCGCCCCGCTCTTCCAGAAACTTTTTGAATTTTTTGCGGCAGCGGTATGCGTATTTTTTGGCCAGTTTTTCACTACTCAGTCCCAGTTCCTCTGCGATTTCTTCATTGCTGAACGAGAGCATCCACAAGGGCAGCAATTTCCTGCACTTTTTGTCCATTTGGCCGATGATCAGGTGTATAAGGCGTTTTCGTTCTTCGGTCAGAAACGTTATCTCGATGTCAGCGTCCGGGTCGGGCTCATCCGGCCTGTGCTCTGACAGCGGCTTCCGTTTCCGCAGCTGATTAAACCATACTTTTTTAGCGATGGCGTAAAACAAGGTTTGTAAGGCGCTTCTTTTTTCAAAATTATCTCTCAGCAGCATGCGGTCGAATACTGTAACCGAAAGCTGAAAAACGTCTTTGGCGTCAGGCTCGTTGCCATCGCGTGTTTGAACATACCAGATGACCCATTGCCGCCAGCCCGAGTGTTTGTAAATATAAATAAAGGCTTCTTCCCGTTCGGCGGTGGTTCCCCGGATCGCGGCAAGCAGTTCTTCATCCGTCCATTTGGTATTGTCCTTCATGGTTTGATTCAGGCAAGGGGCAATAAGTACCCAGGAGGGCCGGATTTTTTTGAAAATTTTTTTGACCGGAGCGAAAGTAAAAATATTCGGTGAAACCAAGCAAAGGATTTGTCTTAAAAGGAATAACAAATGCCGCTTTTTGAGCAAGCGTGCTCAGAATTTCAGAGGGAGTTGGGTACTTTTAGGGGTTGGGGGGAATTAAGGGGGAAACTGTTCTCCCCTTCGAAGCCTGCAAAGCTCTTTTGTTCAAGTTAAATCGTTGCAGCATGAAAGCACTTGTTTTTACTATTTCCATAGCCCTGCTGACTTCCTCTTTCGCGCTGCGCGCGCAACAAATGTACACGATGGCCGATACGGTGGTGGCGAAGCGGTGTTTGGATGAGGCAAAAAAACTGATTAATGCAGCTGACTATGATGTTGCATTACAGCAGCTGGATACGGCCGAAGTAATATATGGAGAAATTTTTAAGGAAACTGATTTGCGTTATGCAAATGTTTTATATCAAAAAGGAAGGTGCTTTTATTATAAAGGTGAATATTCCAAGGCTGAAATTTATAATTTAAAAGCATTAAAAATTCGTCAATCAATTGCCGGAACTGATCATCCGGATGTCGCAGCGTCTTTTAATAATCTCGGGCTCATCTACCGTAATCAGGGTTATTTTGACAGAGCTCTTGAATTGCATCAAAAAGCATTGGATATTCGGCAAAAATTATATGACGCCGAGCATGTCGATGTGGCGAATTCATTAAATAATATCGGTGTAGTTCTTAGAGATAAGGGAGAATATGATAAATCTGTCGAGTTTGATCTAAAGGCGTTAAAAATTCGCTTAAATATTTTAGGCAATGAGCATCCAGATGTTGCCACAACCTACAACAATATGGGGGTTACATGCTGGACAAAAGGAGATTATATTCGGGCCGAGGAGTTTTATCAAAAGTCATTGGCTATCAGACAAAAAAAACT
>CALEYM010000235.1 GCA_937926185.1 uncultured Bacteroidota bacterium
CGGACAAAGTCCGCCAAAATATTCGTCGTCGCGTCAAAGACGCTCGACAGCAAGTGCTCATTTCTCCGGTCAACAAACGCAAACCGGGACTGGAAGACTACCGGAAAAAACGCGCGGCTCTGAATCGCAACGGCATTCTCCTGCTCGAAATCGACCTGCTGCGCCGGGGCGAGCGGCCATTCAATTATCCCACTTTTCCGCGTTGGGCGCAGTATTTCGTTCTGCTCACCCGGGGCGGGCAGTCGCTGATGGAGGTATGGGCGATGACCGTGCGGGACAAACTGCCTCGTCGCGCCCGGTTTTAAATGTTGTGTTTGAAAAGAAACTACCCTTTTACAAACCGCCCCGCGTACGCCCGCTCGCCCGCCAGCACTTTCACCGCGTATATGCCCGGCGTTAAATCTCTCACATCAACCAATTGCCCCCCTGTTAAAAACGCGCGGTTTATCAATTTACCCTGGCTGTCAAATATGCTGATGTCCATAGGTTGGAAAATGGGTTCCGGCAGTTGAACAGCAATAAAATCAGAAGCGGGATTGGGCGAAATACTCACGGGCGGCATCTGGTTCAGGTTTGAAACGCTTGTAGTGAACTGGCCATTCCACTTGAATAAAGCGGGTTTATCCGGCCCATAATCGTAGTTGCCGACTGTGCCGGCCCAGCCCGTTTCGGATGAAACGAAATCAACGCCGTTGTATGGGATGCCGCGATCTATTTCATGCCAGGTAATACCGCCGTCGGTTGTGTAGGCCGATGCCCATGAATGTTGAATCGCAGATTCATGCCAACCCCATAATCCAGAGACGGCAACAAAAGTCTTTTCCAGTTCAGGTACCTTCCTCATGGAGGTGAGCGGCATATCTACCACGGGCATTAACGTCCAGGTCGCTCCAAAATCTTCGCTTTTCCACAAAATGGTATGGTCCAGAAATGGTATCCCGGGAAGGTCCAAATCATTGTCGGCAATGGCCAGGCCGTTGCCTGAATGGTCAAAAGTGACGGAGGTGATTTGGTTGTTTCCCGGAAAATCCGGGACGACACTTTGCCAGCTTTGCCCGCCATTCGTACTTCTGAAAATACGCTTGCTGGTTCCAAACCAAAGGGTATCGCCCAATACTTCCAACCAGTTTTGGGGGCAGGCCACGCCCCAATATTCGTCGTTGAAAAAGTTGGGAATTGAATGGGCCGACCAGGTAGTTCCCCCGTTTATTGTCTTGCCCGACTTGCCGGGCCAAATGCCTACGTAATGCCCTGTTTTCTCATCGGAAAATTTTAATACGGGCGCAAACTGGGCCGTAAAATTCCCGGGTACCGTGTATTTTAGTGACCAATTGGCGCCGCCGTCCGTCGTTTGGTAAAAATAGGAGATGCCCTGGCTGCTGTAAGCAGTGAGCCAGGCGGTACTATCATTCACAGCGGCCAGGCTGACGAAAGTCTGGTTTGTCAACTGTTTAAGCGTGTGAACCTCCCAATCAGCGCCACCATTGGTTGACCTGATAACGAGCGCCGAATCCGCGTTAATCTCTTCAATATTACTGGCTAAAGCCCAAACAATATTTTCATCCACCGCCGATAAGTCAACGATGCCAAAACTATAGGGCAAAATACCTTGCCCTTGCGGAATCCAACTTTGAGCGTTACAGAAAACCGGCAGTAAAAAGGCGTACAGGAGCGGAAAGAAGATTTTTTTCATGGCGGACATTTTTGATTTAAAAAAATGATGATGTACGCTACAAAATTGAGCCTGTTCGCACCAGCCGCGCGTTCACTGACGTTGCAAAAACGTGCACGGAGGTTGCAAAGACACCTTTATTCGAATAAAATATCCATATCGAGCGATTGCGCGACCATCCCCAAACTGTGGGCGTTTGGATGTACGCCGAATGTGCTCAACATAACCCAGTTCACCAGTTTTCGCGTGCCGGTAACATGCTGAAAAATGCGCATTTTTTCCCGCAGCTCATCTGCGTCGGCTTTGGTCAGCGTGAGAGCCGAATTGTAAAACTTGATTTCCACAAGGTTGATCATCCTGTCGTTCCGGTCGATCACAAGGTCGATCTGCGCGCCCGGCTCATCAGCATTTCCTGTTTTTACAAACGCCGTGGCGGTGGAGTATATGCCTGAAATCCCCAGCGCTTTTTTGATTTGCGGGATATGCTTCAGGCAGATGTTTTCAAAGGCGTACCCGCTCCAGGTTTTGAATTCCTGCGTTTGGCTGAGTAAATTCCACACGTCTTCTCCGTCGTGCTGATGTTGTTCAATAAACCGCAGATAAAACAGGGAATATTCGTCGCTGAGCCGGAAAACCTTGTCTTTTTTCTTTTTGCCAAACGGGAAATATTCGGACACAAAGCCCGATTCGACCAATTCCTCCAACACTTTTGAAATCCTGCCGCTGTCGGTGAAGGGCACTGCCTGTACGATCTCTTTTCGCACCATGCCGTAATGCCGGTTTGCCAACGCCCGGATAATCGCCAGATGGTAATCCGCCGAGTCGAAAAGCGAGGGGTAAAGGTTAAAAAATTCATCTCTTAAAAGTCCGTTTTCTGAAAAACAAACCTGGTTGATATGTTGGGCGGCGCTTTTATTCCCGGCAATTTCTTTGAGATAATGCGGGATGCCGCCCATAGCCATATAAATCAGCAGAAGATGGTAGCGGTCGAGCGAGATACCCCGGCTATGCAGGTATTCTTCGGTTTCTGCCAGTGTAAAAGGCTTTAGCCGGATGCGTTGGGTGACGCGGTTGTGCAGGCCGCCTTTGTCACGGAGCACTTTTCGGATCATCCAGGACGCCGATGATCCGCAGATTACTACCACGATGTTCTGCTGCGAAGCCCACGAATTCCAGAAATAACTCAAGCCTTTCAGGAATCCCGATTTGTGGGTAGCCAGCCACGGCATTTCATCGAAAAAGACCACCAGTTTGCCGGGTTTGTCCTTCTGCCTCAGGTACTCGATCAGCAGGAAAAAAGCCTCCAGCCAATCAACAGGCGGTTTTGCCAGCAGTAAATTGGGTGCAAAAGTCTTCAACTGATTAGCGAAATTCCGGAGTTGTTCGCTGCCTGTGGCTTTTTGGATACCCGTGATCTCAAAATCAATCTGCCCTTGATAAACCGTACGGACTAAAAACGTCTTGCCTACCCGTCGCCGGCCGATAATGGATATCATTTCTGCTTCGGGCGAGTTCAGGGCTTTGCGCAGGATTTCTGTTTCCGCTTTTCTGCCGGTTAGATTCATGTCATCAGCTTGTTTTTATCTTTCGG
>CALEYM010000236.1 GCA_937926185.1 uncultured Bacteroidota bacterium
AATTTGAATCTAATCACTATAGAAAATTTTTAATTAAAAACACAGGAATAAACTTTCATGATGATCAAATTATTGGCGATACTGTGCACAATGGCCCAGGCGCCGCAGCATTCTCCCCTTCAGGCTGCTGGTATGCACGGTATTTAACTTACGGCAAAGCTGCCAGTCCTGACGGTGCTCTTTACCTATACCGCTTCGACCGTAATACAGGGGTGTTATCCGAACCGATATACAAGCATTTTCCAAAGCCCGAATATTTTGGAGGTGTCGCCTTTTCTCCCAATTCAAGGTATCTTTATGTATCCAAATTTCTCCAGGTTCTTCAATACGACCTCGCAGCCCCCGACATCCTCGCTTCCGAAACCGTGGTAGCGGAATACGACGGCTTCCTGGATGAAAACGGCGTGCCCACCCGCTTTTACGGCCTGCAGCTGGCGCCCGATAATAAAATATACGGGAATATTCCGGGTTTCAATTCCCGCTACCTGCACGTGATCGACCAACCCAATCTGCCGGGCCCGGCCTGCAATGTTATTCAGCACGCCATTTACCTGCCGGCGCACAACTTCGGTACCCTGCCTAATTTGCCGTTTTTCCGGCTCGGGCCTGCCGAAATCCCCTGCGACAGCCTGATCAGCCAAACACTTACGCCCGAAACCGGGCAGCCACGCGATATACGGGTGTGGCCGGTACCCGCCGCCGATGTGTTGTATTTTTCGGCAGACGCTGTTTGGGACGAACCCCTGCGGCTGGTACTGTTTGACGCTTTCGGTCGCCCGGCACTGGACCGGCAAAACGTCCGCCTGGAACCCGCATCGACGGTGTCGTTGGATGAGTTGCCGCCCGGCGTTTATTTTTACAGCCTTTTGCAGCGGAACGGGCAGGTGGTAAAAGCGGGGAAAGTTGTTCGCACCAAATAATTTGGGCAGGCTTCGCAGGGTGCGCCCTCAATTATACCCCATATCCATCCCTTCTCCATCGCCGTCCCGCTCGGGCTTCATGTCTTTTTTCCGGTTGATGCGGTAATTGAGTGTCAGCGACATTTGCCGGGCGCGCCACTGGAAATCGCCCTCGTTGTAAAAATCGGCGCCCTCGGTGATCCAGCGCCAGCGGCGGGTGTTGAACACGTCGCGCACGCTGAAGGTGAGGGTGGCGTTTTTGTTCAGCACATCCATGCTCATGCCCAGGTCGGCGTGGTACAGGGCTTTCGATTTGCCCTGGGTGGTGTTGCGCGGGGCGCGGTAATTAAAGGTGGTTTGTATGTCCAGTTTTTTCCACAGCGTGAAGCGGTTGGTCACCCGCCCGAACCAGGTGTAGGCCTCGGCATTAAAATCCTGGCCCTCATATTCGCCCTCGGTCACAGAGCGGAAAAAATTGAGGTTGCCGTTGATCTTCCACACTTTCAGCGGCTCAAACGAGGCCGTGAATTCCAGCCCGATGTCGTTGCGGTCGGAGAGGTTGACGGGGCGGGTCAGGGAGGAGGTATCGGACAGCTGGGTGCGGATACGCTCCACCACGCCGGTGGTGCGGCGGTAGTACACGGAAGAGCTGAGCGAGCCGGCTTCCCAACGTTTCAGGTGGCCCAGTTCGTAGCTGTCGGTGAATTCGGGATTGAGGTCGGGATTGCCGGCAGTAAAGTTGCGCGCGTCGCTGAACATGGAGAACGGATTAAGTTCGCGGAAATGCGGGCGCCGGATGCGGCGGCTGTAGCTGATCTGTACGGAATTTTCACCGCCCAGTTCATAACCCACGTGGGCGCTGGGGAACAGGTTGGCATACACGGGGCGCTGGTTTACTTCGTTGGTTTCCAGTAGTTCAGTCCGCACGTCGGACACTTCCAGGCGCAGGCCGCCCTGCCAGGAAAGCCGCTCGATCTTGTTTCCGAGCGTGGCGTACAGGGCCTGAATATTTTCGTCGTAGAGCACATCGTTGCTCAGGCCGGGCAGGGTGCGCCATTCGTCGCTGACGCGTTCTTCCACGCGGTATTTGTTGCGAAGGTCCCGGATACCGCCCCGGTAGCCCGCTTCGAATTTGCCTTCCTGGCCGAATGGATGAATGTAATCGGCCTGCAGAATAACATTGCGTTCGTTTTCGCGGTTGTCAGAGCGCTGGAGGTAGTCGCCCCGGCCGGAAGGCGCGCCGTCGGGCCGGAAATATTGTTCGCGGTAGTCGGAGCGTTCGTGTTCGGAGTTGTCCTGGAAGCGGAAGCTGGCATTGAATTCCCGGCCTTCCCGGCGGAATTTCTTCTTGTAGTCGAGGGAGTATTCCAGGTTGGGTTCGGTTTCTTTTTCGTCGTCGGTACGTCGGGTGACGTCGCCGGGGTTTTCGGTGTTGTTGATAAAATCGCGGTAAATGATCGTGCTCAGGTTATCATCGTTGCTGTAGCGGTATTGAAATGCCGAGGTCAGGCTGTTGTTGGGGTTAAAGAAATAATCGGCCCCGAGCCGCAGGTTGTTCGACAGACCGCCGCGGGTGCGGTCTTGGTCCAATTCGGTAATAAAGGTGGTGTCGTTGCTGAAAAAGGTCTGGTACTGGCTGCCGCTGCCCGGGCTTTGGTTGTAGCGCATCCCGTAGTTGGCAAAAAAGTTCAGGCGGTTGCGGCGGTAATTCAGGTTGAACGCGGCGGCGTACTCCTGCGGGTAGCCGGCAGTGAGGTCTACGGCGCCGTGAAAACCGGGCGCCTGTTCTTTTTTCAGCACGATATTGATGATACCGGCCATGCCTTCGGCTTCGTAGCGGGCCGAGGGGTTGGTCACGATCTCCACGCGGTCGATCATGTTGGCGGGCAGCTGGCGCAGGCCGTTGGAGCCGAACGAAACCAGGCCGGAGGGTTTGCCGTCGATGAGGATACGCACGTTTTCGCTGCCGCGCAGACTGACGTTGCCTTCCACGTCCACCGTCACCGAGGGCACGTTGTCGAGGATGTCGGCTGCCGAGCCGCCCTTGTTGGCCAGGTCTTTGCCCACGTTGAACACTTTTTTGTCGAGGCCGAACTGCAACTGGCTTTTTTCAGCTGTGATGACCACTTCCTCCAGCGCGCTGGCCGAGGGTTCGAGTTTGATGTTGCCCAGGTCAAGTTCGTCCTGCGCTTTTCGCAGGTCGATATTGCTGATAAAACGGGTTTTATAGGACAAATAATCGATACGGACGTAATATAACCCGGGTTTGAGCGACAGGGAAAAAACGCCGCCGGGGTCGGTAAGTCCGCCGTTGGCCAGGGTGCTGTCGGGCAAACGATGCACGGCCACGGTGGCGAATTCCAGCGGCGCCTGCGTTTGGGCGTCCACAATCTTGCCGCGGAGCAATACTTTGTCCAGGTTTACAAACGTTTGTTTTTCAGCAGTTTGAGCGGAAAGCAGGGAAGGAAGGAAAAGGAGTAAAAACGAAAAAGGTCTGGCCATGCGGGTGTGGTCAAAAATATTTAGCAAAAAAGGTGAACGAAGGTAACAACAATTCGGGAGAATGGTTGGGAGTCGGAGCGCGGGTATTTGCATCGGCTTTACCTGTGAAAGGGTACTGCCCTTATCTTGATGATTACGTCCTTTCAGGGCTGCCAGCCCGCTCATCGCGCAGCCTGCTCATCGCGCAAATAGGGCGCTGCCCTATCTTGTTGATTGCGCCCTTTCAGGGCTGCCAGCCCGCTCATCGCGCATTCACCAGCCCGTATGAAAAATTCCGCTGGCTCCTTTGTAGCCGCATTTCTGGTATTGCGCGTATGCTTTCGCCGCCCGCACCCGGATTTGTTTTTCGTTCTCCAGTGTAGCCCAACCGTCGATGGCTGCCGCCATGACGTATGCTTCGGGAGCCAGCAACTCATCCGTTGCTAACAAAGGGAAAGCCGCGGCACAGCGCAGGCGTTCCCGGAAATAGGGATGAGACGCGCAAGCGATAACGGCGGCATCCTTCGGGCCGTTGGCCGCCGGCGCAACTTGTTCCAACTCCATGTCCATCAGCCCGTTGTGGCCGTTCAGTATGGCGAGATCGGGCGTTCCATGAAATACCGGCGTACCGTCCTTCAGACGTACCGTATCCAATAGGTGACCCGACAAAGTGTTCAGGAAATCCTGGATACAAGTCTTCATCCGGTCGCCGCGGTAAGCATCGGCCATGAGCAGGACGCGGGCGTCGTTGGGGTATTTTTTCTCAAAAATCACCCGCTCCAGGACATCGGCCGCGGGGTCGGGTTGCGCGTGCAGCAGTTTCCAGGATTTATCGGCTTTAAAAAACGATTTTACGCCGTATCCGGCGCCCCAATAGAGGTTGGTGCGCAGGTTGAGGCCGTCGCCCAGTTGTTTGTTCACCGGTACGATGCCCTGGTGCTCATTGTCGCACAGCGGCACGAAAACATGGACCAGGAGGGGCTGCTCATTTTTTATTTTATGCCGCAATCGGGCCAGGATGGTGTCGCGGGAGAAGGTGTCGCGGCAGGGGGGCGGGATGGTTTCTGCCTCAGCGGTTCCGATGACCTGGCCGATTGCCTGACTTTCAGCCGGGCGTTGGGTGCAGGCTGTGTACAGGAAGAGGAGGAAGAGGATTGTTTTCGTCATTGCGTTATCCTGATTAACGTAAGTTATTGTCATTACGTTTTATCATGGCATCACTCTCAGACGCAATCACGATCAATGACACCCTACTCCACCCGCCAGTCGATCGGCAATTTCCCTTGTTTTTCGAGCAGTTCATTGGTACGTCCGAAATGTCCGCAGCCCTGAAAACCGTTGCCGGCCAGGGGGGACGGGTGGGGAGCCGAAAGCACGTAGTGTTTCATTTCGTCGATCAGCACTTGTTTGCTTTGGGCGTATTTGCCCCACAGCAGGAACACCACACCTTCTTTTTCCGCCGAAACATGCCGGATGGCTGCGTCGGTGAAGTTTTGCCAGCCGATTTTCTGGTGCGAGGTAGGTTTATTGGCTTCCACGGTGAGCATGGCGTTGAGCAGCAGCACGCCCTGTTCGGCCCAATGGGTGAGGTCGCCGTGGTTGGGGATAGGCAGCCCGAGGTCACGGTTGATCTCTTTGTAGATATTCACCAGTGAAGGCGGCACTTTTATGCCTTTGGGCACGGAAAAACACAGGCCCATGGCTTCGCCGGGGTTGTGGTAGGGGTCCTGGCCGATGATGACTACTTTGACCTTGTCGAAGGGGGTTTGGTTGAACGCGTTAAAGATCAGCGGCCCCGGCGGATAAATGACTTTACCGGCTTTTTTTTCATTCACCAGAAAGGTTTTGATCGCGGCGAAGTAGGGTTGTTTGAACTCGTCGGCCAGCACTTTTTTCCAGCTGTCTTCGATTTTTACGTTGTCAACCTGTTCGGACATGGCAGTTTTTGCTTTTTTGGTGTAAAAATAACCGAAATTTATGTGGAATGAACTGCCGCGGTTGATTGTCCGGAAAAACCGTATTTTTGCGACCGGTTCTTTGATCGTATGGTCCCGTAGCTCAATGGATAGAGCACCTGCCTTCAAACAGGAGTCAGCAGCGGCGAAAGCGTTGTTGAGATTCCGGCTGATCAGGAAAACCTGCTCCGCTAACGGCGGAATGGCAATCGTGAGTCCCGAGGTTTCGGGATGCAGAGACTGTACGCCGGACACCTAAGACCGAAATATTTTCGGTTATGGTGAAGAGACAGTCCAGACCACAAATCCCGAGTCCTCGGGAGCGGCGAAAGCCGTAGCGGGTATGCTAAGCAGGCGGTTACTGGTTCGACCCCAGTCGGGATCACGATTAAAATGGGTCATCTCCAATTTGGGGATGGCCCATTGTTTTTTGCCGCTATTTTTGCCGGAAAAGAACAATCATTGGCTGATTCCTCCCTGAACACTTACCATTTCCACCTCACCGGCCAGGTACAAGGCGTCGGCTTCCGGCCCTTTGTGTGGCGGCTGGCCAGGGGTTGGGGTTTAAAAGGCTGGGTGAACAACACCACCGACGGCGTGCACGTGGCGTTCAATGCCGCGGCCGAAGCAGCGGAGGACTTTGCCGGGGCCGTTCTCCGGGAAGCGCCGGCTTTATCCATTATTACAGGTCATACTTTAGAAGTCATCCCCCTACAAACATTTCCCGATTTTCAAATCGTGCACAGCGCCACCGACGCCGAGCCCAATTTGCTGCTGACACCCGATTTCGGCCTGTGCGCCGACTGCCGCCGCGAACTGCTCGATCCCGCCAACCGGCGTGCCAGCTACGCCTTCATCACCTGTACCAACTGCGGCCCGCGCTATTCCATCGTCACCGGCCTGCCCTACGACCGCGAGCGGACCACTATGGCGCCTTTTCACCAATGCCCCGCCTGCGCTGCCGAATACGGCGACCCGGCCGACCGGCGGTATTATTCACAAACCAATTCCTGCCCTGTTTGCGGTATCGCCCTGCGCCTGGTGGATACGGCAGGAAAAGCGTGGCCTGATCCCCTGGGAACGGCCATCGAGTGGCTGAACGCCGGTAAGATACTGGCGGTCAAAGGTATCGGTGGCTACCTGTTGCTGTGCGATGCGACAAACCCGGATACGCTGGCCACCCTGCGCGCGCGCAAACACCGGCCTTCCAAACCTTTCGCCCTGCTCTATGGGAGTCTGGAGCAACTGGCCGGTGACGCATGGTTAAACGAAACGGAAAAAGCATTGCTGCACAATCCTGCAGCACCTATCGTATTGTTGTCTCTGCGCGACCTGCCGGCGTCGGGGCTCTGCACCACCTTGGTCGCCCCCGGTCTGGATCAAATCGGCGCTATGCTGCCTTATACACCACTGTTGGAACTGATCGCCCGCGGCTTCGGCAAACCCCTCGTTGCCACCAGCGGCAATATCAGCGGCTCGCCGATCCTGTACAATGACGATAAAGCGCAACGCGAACTCTCCACCATCGCCGACGGCCTGCTGATGAACAACCGCGCCATCGCCGTCCCGCAGGACGACAGCGTGCTGCGGCTCAGCCCTGTTCACGCCCAAAAGATCGTGCTCCGCCGCTCACGGGGCTATGCGCCGACGTTTTTGTTTGAAACGCCTGCCGCAACCCCTCCAACCCCAACCCCAATCAACTTAAGGGCTTGGGCGCCGCTCTTCGCCCGTGAAACCCCACCCCCGCCCCCCCGACCTGCGGTACGGGACAGGCCTCCTCTGAAGGGGAGGGCAGACGTAGAGGAGGCCGCTA
>CALEYM010000237.1 GCA_937926185.1 uncultured Bacteroidota bacterium
CATCATACAAGCGGTCTTTCTCCGCTATTTTATCCAGACAAGCGTATTTAAAGAGGGTGGTTTGTTTACAGCGGAGACTGACATGGATACTTCACCTGTTCAGACCCGAAGACCTGACCTTGCCATATACACCGCCGGGCAAATCCGCCATATTAAGCAGGGTGAGAACCAGGTAGCTATCTGGGTTGCAGAAGTGATTTCTCCTAATGACAAAGCCGAAGACGTCAACAGAAAATTGGAAGAATATTTCCGCGCCGGCGTGCAAGTCGTTTGGCACATTTTCCCGCACTCCCAAAAAGTGGACGTGTACACTTCTCCCGACGACGTGACCATTTGCCGGGGGAAAACCATTTGCAGCGGGGCGCCCGCCGTGCCGGATCTTCAAATCGCCGCCGAAACCTTATTTGCCTGATTTTTCTTTACATTTGAGCAAAAACATGAAATACGCCGTTTCCCTCCTGCTCGTCATTTCGTTTATTTCACAGAAGACCCAGGCCCAACCGGACGCTTACGATCCCGAAGCCCGCCTCCGGGAACTCGGCATCAGCTTGCCGGCGCCTCCCCAGCCCGTTGCCAACTACGTCAATGCCGTACGGGTGGACAACCTGCTTTTCCTCGCAGGCAAAGGCCCTTCCAAACCCGAAGGCGGCTACGTGACCGGCAAGATCGGCGTGGATTTGACCATCGAGCAGGGCTACGAGGCGGCCCGGCTGACCGGCATCGCCCAACTGGCGGTGCTGAAAACCGAACTGGGCGATTTGAAAAAAGTAAAACGTATCGTGAAGGTGCTCGGCATGGTGAATTGCGACGCCGGTTTTGCCAACCAGCCGGAAGTCATCAACGGGTACTCCGACCTCATGGTGCAGGTTTTTGGCGAACGGGGCAAACACGCCCGCTCGGCGGTAGGCATGATCGCGCTGCCGCGCAATATCGCCGTGGAGGTGGAAATGATCGTGGAAGTGGAGGAATGACAATCACAATTCACGCCGCATTTCATCCAGCGGCAGTTCAAAACCCGGCAAAACCGTCTCACCGGACAATTTTTTTCCGGAAAAACCCTCCACCGTTTCCACTGCCTTCCCATCGCGGCAGATGTATACTTTTTCGTCATACGGATCGATCAGCCAGGCCAGCCGGACGCCGTTGGCTATCCAGACTTCTTCCATTTTGGTTTGCAGTTTTTTCAGCCGGTCGGCGCCCGAGCGGATTTCGGCAACGAAGTCGGGAACGATGGAGATAAATTCTTCCTCGTTGACCGGCTTGGCGGCCTCTAAACGTTCGTTGGAAATCCACGCGGCATCGGGTTGTCTGAATGCGCCGTCGGGCAATATAAAGCCGCTGGAAGGGCCATGCAATTCCCCTGAATGGTGCGCGTAATACCAGGCGCCGATTAAAATCAAAAGTGTGGACTCCCGTTTTCCGGAACCTCTTCTAACTGGCGACATAATGGCGGTTATTCCGTTTTTATCACGCTCCAAGGTCAAATTGGGGTACTGCTCTGCCAAAGCCACAAACGACTCCCAACTCAATGGATTCTGAAATTCCATGGAACCAAACTGGCGAACCATATCTTCCAGGGCGGGCGTTTTTTTTCGAGCAAGCGTGGCGGTCATGCGTTGTTTTTTTCAGAAGACAAAAATAGTCTTTTCAACACTAAAATGAAACGCCGCCGTCCCAAAAATCAGGACGGCGGCGTTGTATTCGTCATTAAGTCACTACGACATGGGTGAAACGCAAGTCGTAAGTCGTAAGTCCCAAGTCGTAAGTCGCAAGTCGTTTATTCTTCATCTTCCACCAACACCTCTTCCCCGGCCTGATCGCGGAAGGGCCGGCCCGAGCCGGTGACCTGCAAGCGATCGTATTGGCGCATACCGGTGCCCGCCGGGATTTTCTTGCCCACGATGACGTTCTCTTTCAAGCCCATCAGGTGGTCTTTCTTCGCGGCGATGGCGGCGGTGCTGAGCACTTTGGTGGTTTCCTGGAAGGATGCCGCGGAAATCCACGATTCGGTGCCGAGTGAAGCCTTGGTGATGCCAAGCAGCATGTTCACAGCCGTGGCCGGGAGCGCGTCGCGGTATTCCACCAGTTTTTTGTCGTTGCGCTTGAGGAAGGAGTTCTCTTCGCGTACCTGGCGCAGCGACACCAGCGAGCCGGCGCGCAGTTTGGTGCTTTCGCCCGGATCGGTGACGAACTTTTTGTCAAAGATCCAGTCGTTGTAATCGATAAACTCGTTGCGGTCTACCGGTTCGCCCTCCAGGAAGTGCGTATCGCCCGGATCGACAATCTCGAGGCGGCGCAACATCTGGCGTACGATCACCTCGATGTGTTTGTCGTTGATGTTGATGCCCTGCGAGCGGTACACCTCCTGTACGCCGTTCACGAGGTAGGCAGAGGCGGCAAACGGCCCGGCGATAGCCAGGATGTCTTTCACCGCAATGGTGCCTTCCGTGAGCGCCGTACCGGCCCGCACGAAGTCGCCTTCCTGCATGAGGATGTGGCGGGTGAGCGGGATGAGGTATTTGCGTTTCTGGCCGTCTTTGGCTTCGATCATGCACTCCCGGTTGCCGCGTTTGATCGACCCGAAGGTAATGACGCCGTCTATCTCGGCCACCACGGCCGGGTTCGACGGGTTACGGGCTTCGAACAGTTCGGTAACGCGCGGCAGACCGCCCGTGATGTCGGCGATTTTACCCAGTTTACGCGGGATTTTTACGATCTGTTCGCCCGATTTCACCTCGTCCGCGTCATCCACGGAAATGTAAGCGCCCACCGGCATCGAGTAGTTTTTCAAATCCTCGCCCGTTTTGGCGTCCACAATCGCAATAGAAGGGATTTTGCGTTTGTTTTTACTTTCGATTACCACCTTTTCCGAGAAGCCGGTTTGGTCGTCGCGTTCCATACGGAAATTGACGCCTTCTTCCAGGTTGTGATAGCGGACAATGCCCGCGAATTCGCTAACGATCACGGCGTTGAACGGATCCCATTCGCAAATTTTCACGCCTTTGTCCACCTCCTGGCCGTCTTTTACAAACAGGAAGGAGCCGTAAGGAATATGGCTTTGCGAAAGCATGCGACCGGTTTTGGAATCGACGATACGCAGCTCGCCCGTTCGCGATACCACCACCTGCACGGGTTTACCCTCGGCATTCTGGCTGGTAACGGTTTTGATGGAGTCGAACTCGATCCGGCCCGCGTTACGGGTCACGATTTCGTTTTCCGTTTTACCGATCATAGCCGTACCACCGGTGTGGAAGGTACGCAGCGTGAGCTGGGTACCTGGTTCGCCGATCGACTGGGCCGCGATGATACCCACGGCATCGCCCATTTCGGCAATGCGGCCGGTAGCCAGGTTTTTGCCGTAGCATTTGGCGCAGACGCCGTGCCGGCTTTCGCAGGTCAGCACGGAGCGGATGTTTACCGATTCCACGTCGGCTTCTTCGATCCGGTGAGCGATATTTTCAGAAATATATTCTCCGGCAGCCACGAGCAGCGCCTCGGTTTCCGGATGGTAAATATCATACAGGCTGTACCGGCCTTTTATCCGGTCGGCCAGGTGTTGAATGACTTTATCGCCTTCCTTCAGCGACGAGGTTTCAATGCCGCGCAGGGTGTTGCAGTCCGTTTCCCGGATCACAACGTCCTGGGCCACGTCTACCAGACGGCGGGTAAGGTAGCCGGCGTCAGCCGTTTTCAGAGCCGTATCGGCCAGACCTTTCCGGGCGCCGTGCGTGGAGATGAAGTATTCCTGCACGGAAAGCCCTTCAAGGAAGTTGGACAGGATCGGGTTTTCGATAATGGCGCCGCCGGTGTCGCCGGATTTTCGCGGTTTGGCCATCAGACCACGCAGTCCGCAGAGCTGTTTGATCTGTTGTTTGGAACCGCGCGCGCCGGAATCGAGCATCATAAACACAGAGTTGAATCCCTGTTTGTGCGTACTCAGCTCCTGCATGAGGCGGTCGGTAACCCGGTTGTCGGCGTAGGTCCATTTGTCGATGATCTGATTGTACCGTTCGTTGTAGGTAATCAGGCCCATGTTGTAGTTTTCCCACACCTCGTCCACTTCTTCCTGGGCCGATTCCAGGACTTTCTTTTTCATCTCGGGGATGATCAGGTCGCCCAGGTTAAAGGACAAGCCAGCCTTGAAAGCCCATCCGAAGCCCATCTCCTTGATGGCATCGAGAAATTCAGCGGTTGTTTTAAAGCTGGTCTGCTGGATGATGTCCCCGATAATATTTTTCAGGTTGCGTTTCGTGAGCAGTTCGTTGATATACGGTACCTCGCTGGGCACAGCCTGATTGAACAGGACACGGCCCACCGTCGTTTTAACACGCCGGGAGATCATTTCACCGTCTTCTTCTTTCGTGACGCGGCACTCGATACCCGCATGGAGATCGAGCTGGCCTTCATTATAAGCGATCAACACTTCTTCCGGCGAGTAGAACCGGCGGCCTTCGCCTTTTACGGGATTATCGGCAATAGACTTGCGTTCTTTGGTCAGATAGTAAAGGCCCAATACCATGTCCTGGGAAGGCAGCGTGATCGGCGAACCATCCTGCGGGTTGAGCATGTTATGGCTCGACAGCATGAGCACCTGGGCTTCCAGGATAGCGGCGTGGCTGAGCGGCACGTGCACGGCCATCTGGTCGCCGTCGAAGTCGGCATTGAAAGCCGTACATACGAGCGGGTGGAGTTGGATAGCCTTACCTTCGATGAGGCGCGGTTGGAAAGCCTGAATAGACAGCCTGTGCAACGTTGGTGCGCGGTTAAGCATCACCGGGTGACCGCGCAGGATATTTTCGAGAATTTCCCAGATGACCTGGTCTTTACGGTCTACTAATTTTTTAGCCGATTTCACCGTTTTTACGATGCCGCGCTCGATGAGTTTGCGGATGATAAACGGTTTGAACAATTCGGCAGCCATCGCCTTTGGCAAACCGCACTCGTGCAGTTTGAGCGTGGGGCCTACGACGATCACCGAACGGCCGGAATAGTCGACCCGTTTACCGAGCAGGTTCTGGCGGAAACGGCCCTGTTTGCCTTTCAGAATATCGGACAGCGATTTCAGCGCTCGGCCGCCCTCGGCTTTCACGGCGTTGGATTTCCGCGAGTTGTCGAACAGGGAGTCCACAGCTTCCTGCAGCATCCGTTTTTCATTCCGCAGGATCACCTCCGGTGCCTTGATTTCGAGCAGGCGTTTGAGGCGGTTGTTGCGGATGATCACGCGGCGGTACAGGTCGTTGAGATCGGACGAGGCGAAGCGACCGCCATCGAGCGGCACCAGGGGGCGCAGTTCGGGCGGCACCACGGGCAGGTAGTGGATGACGGCCCATTCGGGGCGCTGACCGGCGCTTTCGAGGCCACTGCGGAAAGCTTCCACCACGCGCAGGCGTTTGTTGGCCTCGGCTTTTTTCTGTTGGCTCGCCTCCGTATGGGCTTCGTGGCGCAACTGGGCGGCCAGGTCATCCAGGTTGAGGGTGCTCAGCAGATGGTGAACGGCTTCGGCGCCCATTTTGGCGACGAATTTGTCCGGATGCGTATCGTCCATCAACTGGTTGTCCTTCGGCAGGGTGTCGAGGATTTCGAGGTATTCCTCTTCGGTCAGCAGGTCCATTTTGCTGATACCCTCTTCGCCTTTTATGCCGGGATTGATGACGACGTAACGCTCGTAATATACGATGGCCTCCAGTTTTTTGGACGACACACCGAGGATATAGCCGATTTTGTTCGGCAGGCTTTTGAAAAACCAGATATGCACCACCGGCACCACCAGTTTGATGTGGCCCATGCGTTCGCGGCGCACTTTCTTTTCTGTTACCTCAACACCGCAGCGGTCACACACGATGCCTTTATACCGGATACGCTTGT
>CALEYM010000238.1 GCA_937926185.1 uncultured Bacteroidota bacterium
ACCTGCCGTTCGATAAAAAAATACTTTTTGCATGGATGAAAAAGTTCGTTGAATGGGTGATGCAACAACTCCGGTTGCAAGGGCTCCGCGCCTAAAATTTTCGGATCATCCGCACCCGGCCGATGGTGCTTTTGTTCACGGCCTGCGGCATCACGGCAGGATCGCTGGTAAATTGCAGGCTGTAGGCCGTATTGGCGTCGTTTTCAGTGGAGCTCCAGTAATAGGCATCGGCGCCGAACCCACCCAAACCCGCCAGGTGCAGGTTTCGGTGCATGAGTAGCAACTCATCCCGGGAGGGCAAAAACCAGTCGCTGTAGTTATTCTGTACCGGATCTTCCGCCCGGTCCGCGGCAGGCGCGACGCTGCAATTTTCGATAATGGAATAGGTGTTGGCTTCGCCGCTACCTACGGCCGTACCGCGCGCTGCGGGAATCGCCGTACCCATGCAGCCCCAGGAAAAGTTAACCGCATCATATCCGCTCGTTACGCTGGCCACCACCAGGCCGTTGACGCCCGAGGGTTCGAGATAAAAAATGATTCCACCTAAGTGGGTATCTCCAATTTGCAGGGGCGCCGAGGCGGAAAACTCGTTGACTGATTTCCAGGCCGAGCCCGTGTAGTAATAAAAGCCGGGGGTATTGTCGGTTTGGTAAATCAACAGCCCTGTGGCCGGACTGGCAATCGCATCACGGCTGGCCTGGTTCATACGCGGCGTAAGCAGCCCGCGGGTGGTGGATTGCATTTCGAGGATGGCGCTCGAATGCGGGTTAAGGGTATTCACTCCCACACTGCCCGCCGAAGGAAAGATATTGGAAGTACCCAGCAACGACAGCGCATAAGGAGCGGAGGTGAGCCGGGGCCGCGGAATGAACTCTTCTCCGCTGCCATTGCCGATACTCACTCCCAGATAGTAGGGGCGGTCGAAAGGAGCGCTCAACACCACGGCGCCGTCGCCCAGCACCACGTCGTACAGGCCGCCGATGATAGATACGTTGGTTTTAGTCTCCATCCATACGGTGTTGCCGCCCGTTTCGGCATCCCAGAGTTTAAAGGTAAGGGAGTAATTGCCGCCGTCCGGCACCGTGGCGCCATCTGCATTTTTTAAGACGCCCTGTACGGCAAGGGTAGCATTTTGCGCCAGTAGCGCCGAACAGGCAAAAAAGGTATGAATGCCCCAAACGAATAACAGGCGCCGCGCGTCTCTTTTTTTCATAAATCGAATGATTGTCGCTAAAAAATCAGCCGCCCGGCAATAAAAAACAGGGTGTTTCAACTGCAATCCGAACTGCCGGCAGGGTGCGACAAAAGTATCGGCAGGCCCCTCTGAGGCACTGCCACTATTCTTTCAAAAAGGAGGAGTATTCTGTCAAACAATCAAATTGCGCCGGTATTCAGAGGGGGTGACGCCGTATTCTTCCAAAAATACGCGGCTGAAAAACTTGGGGTCGTTGAACCCCGTTTCGTAGGCCACGTCGCTGATAAGCAGCGAAGGGTCGGCCAGCAAAACGCGGGCCTTTCGCAAACGCACAGCGCGCACGTACAGCGTGAGCGAACGCCCCGTCAGCGCCGTCACTTTCCGGTGGACAACCGGGTAACTCATGCCGAGCATCCGGCTGATGTCTTCCACGGTGAGGTTGGGCTGCAACAGGTTTTCTTCCACTACCGCCCTGATTTTTTCCAGAAACCGGTCTTCGCGATCCGGGCTTTCGCCGCCCTGCCCGGATTCCGGCAACGCTGTGCCTGCGCGGGAAGGATTTGAATATTTGGCTTGCAGTTTCTTCCGCGTTTCCAGCAAATTGGCCAGCACGGCCCGCAATTCTTCCGGGTGGAAAGGTTTGGCCAGATAAGCGTCAGCGCCGTGCTGCAGTCCGGCAATCCGGTCATTCACGCCCGTGCGGGCCGTGAGCAGAACGACCGGAATATGGCTGCTCCTTTCGTCGTTTTTCAATTGCGCGCACACTTCAAATCCGTCTTTCAGCGGCATCATCACGTCCGATACGATCAGATCGGGGATGTGTTCCAGGGCCATGTCGACACCTTCCTGACCATTGCGGGCCAGCAACAACCGGTATTGATCCTGAATACAGGACATGACGTACCTGGCCAGGTCGGCATGATCCTCGATCACGAGCGCCAGGGGGCGCTCGTCGGGTTTGCCGTCCCCGGGTAGCCCGGAAGGAATGGGCGCATCCGGCAACAATCCCGGCAGTTCTGCCGCCGGCGATGGACCGGCTGGTTGTCCAGCCGCGTTATGCCGTACGGGCAGCGTCACCGAAAATATGGCGCCGCCGTGTGCCCCGTTCTCTGCCGATACCTTGCCGCCAAGCAGTTGTACCAGTTCGCGTACGAGCGCCAATCCGATTCCGGTACCGTCGCTTTGCCGCGTAGGCGAGTCGTCAGCCTGGTAAAAGCGGTTAAAAACAAATGGCAGTTTTTCAGCCGGGATACCCGGCCCCGTATCTGACACCCGGATCAGTACCGCGACCGGTTCCGCATGGCCCTCCTGCACCTTCTTTTGCGAAAGCCCGATATCGATCCGGCCGCCCGGCGGCGTAAACTTCATCGCATTGGACAGGAGGTTCACCAGAATAGTTTGCATTTTTTCAGGGTCGTAATCCATAGGCAGGGCAGCTATATCAGCAGTAAAATGCAGTTCCAACCCCCTGGATATCGCATAGGAATGATACGACTCGACGATGTACCGGATAAAAACCACCATGTCGCCGTATTGCCAGTGCACAGCCATCTTGCCGGCTTCGATCTTCGACAGGTCGAGCATCTGATTGATGAGCCGCAGCAATTGGTAACCGTTTTGCTTTACCTGTTCCAGCAACAAGCCCTGCGCCTGGGCGCCCTGGCCAAACAGATACTGCCTTACCTGTTCCGTGATACCCAGGATAACGGTCAGCGGCGTTCGAAATTCATGGGTAATATTGGTGTACAAACGGGTTTTGACCAAATCGATCTCCCGCAGCCGGATGGCTTCCGCCTGTTCGAGCCGGCGGTACAACTGTACGCGGTAAAATCCGTAAACGCCGGCCACGACCAGTATTGCGTACAGGGCATAAGCCAAAGGAGAAGCATACCACGGCGGCAGGATCACGATACGCAAAGAAACGGGCGTATCATTCCATACCCCGTCGCTGTTGGCAGCTTTTACGCGAAACGTATAGGCGCCCGGTGACAGATTGAGGTATTGGGCCGTGTGATTAAATCCCTGATGCGTCCATGGCGGCTCGGCGCCTTCGAGATAAAACCGGAACTGGTTGCGCAAGGGGTTGGCGTAGTCGAGGGCGGCAAATTCGACGACCAGATTATTGCGCCGGTGGCCCAGTTCAATTCGCCCGGTATATTCGATGCCGTTGGCAAGGATAGCCGCTGAATCGCGCGGATCCACGGGATGGCCGTTCACGCGCAGCGCTGTCAGACGCACCCGCGGCGGGTGCGGATTGGGCAACAACTGTTTGGGGTTGAAAATCGTCAGGCCTTCCACTCCCCCGAACATCAGCCGGCCGTCGGGCATCGATCCGTAGGCATATACGTTGAACTCATCGCCGGGCAGACCGTCGGACCGGGTAAAGTACTGGAACCTGCGCGCATTTACGTTAAAACGGACCAACCCGCGATTGGTGCTCAGCCAGAGTACCTGTCCCTCCGGCGGCACCGGCAATTCCGGCACGATACCATAAATTACATTATTGGGTAAGCCGTTTTTTGTGGTAACATGGGTAAAATGACCGGTTCTGGTATCCAAACGGCTCAACCCGGCGCCGGTACCCATCCAAAGAACGGCGGAATCGACCGGATCGGTCGCCACGCATTTGATGTTGTTCACAGGGATGCTGTTGCGGGTGGCCGGGTCGTTTTGCAACAAGCTAAACCGGAAATTCCCGCTGCCATGGGGCTGTGCCCGTATGATGCCCGACGGCAACGCTATCCAATGGCTGCCGTCGGCTGTCTGATCAACGGCAAGCACCATCGAAGCGCCTTTGGCCAGCTGCCGGTAGTCGTACGACTTCCAAATGCGCGTTTGAATATCCAGACACCGCATTTCATAGGGCAAATAAACCCAAAGCAGGTCAGGGGCCGTATGGCGCAATGCCAGTGCCCCGAAATAATCGGGAGGCTTGAGCGGGAAGGTGAATACTTCGGTCCGCCTGTCTGCCGGATGATAATAAATGATCTTGTACTCGGGGCGCCCTATACATTTGCCTCCCGTCCACAGGTTACCGGCCGCGTCGGCAACAGTGTAGCTCGCCACCACGTCGCGCAAAGCCGCATGAAACGGATATGGCAACAGCGTCCTGGTGTCCGGATCCAGGCAACTGTTGCTGTTTTTATCCGCGCCCGGCAAGTAGATACGGCTAAGCCATATCCGGCCACGCGCATCAACGTAAGGTTTGCTGCGGATGGATTGGTTGAGTAAAAAATTGCTGAAAGCCGCGGCACGCGGGTTGAAGAACCGAAGGCCGTGCGCATTGGTGCCAAACCAGCATATACCGTTTGCGTCGGAAAGGCTGGACACTACTCCCTCCGGAATTTGCAGGCACACCAGGGCGTTTTCCGGCCCTGCCGCATCGGGCAATTGGCGAAGATCCATTTTCAACCCGCATATCTGTTCGCCAAAGCTCAACCATAGCAACTGGTTAACGCGGTCGAAATGATACACGCGCCTGATTGGACTGACGGCCCTGATCTTCCGCCACGGCGATCCGGGGCGGGAGGGGTCGAAATGCACCAGTTGCTGGTGGCCGTCCAGCCACAAGCCATTGGCCCCATCGCTCTGAAGGCGGAACAAGGTATCGCGACCGGGGATCTCCATACATTCCAGGCGGCGGGATATCAAATCGAAACGGCACAATTCCAAGCCGCTGCGCTTCAAAAGCCAAAGAAAACGCCCCTCTGCATCGGGGAGTAAATTGCGCCAGCCAGACTCCTGTAAAACCGGCTCAAACGCCGGCGGCCGCGGGTCGGGGCCACGCAATCGCCCAATGAGTTCCGGCGTAAGTACAAGCCTTCTGACCGGATAATGCTGTTTGGTGACATAAAACGATGCTTTGCCATCGCTGCGGACCAACTGTACGTTACCGGTAAGCGCGTGATGAAATTTTCGCGTTTTGCGATCCAACAGATCAACGCCGGCAGTGGTAGCGACCAGCAGAAAATCACCGGCAGCAGCCAGGTACACCACGGCATTGTGAACAATGGAATACGAATCGTACGGATCATGCCGGAAGACCAGAAACTCATACCCGTCGTAACGGCATAAACCATCGTTGGTGCCAAACCACAGAAATCCATCCCCGTCCTGGCACATCGCGGCAATATAGCCTTGCGGCAACCCCGCCTCAATACCGATCCGGCCCAACTCCGGGGGAGTTTGTGCCAACCCGATCATTTTTGCCCATATAAACGCGCCAAACAGGAGTAGCGTCCTTGTCATATTTGTTTACATGCGCAAATAACGTGAAAATCGCTTACCGCAGCAACACCAGCGTTTTCACATACCGTTCGCCGTTGTGTTCCACC
>CALEYM010000239.1 GCA_937926185.1 uncultured Bacteroidota bacterium
TTGGGATGCCAAAAGTATCGGAACCCGAAACCCGCCAACCCGAAACCCGCCAACCCGAAACCCGCTAACCTGTTAAAAATTGATCATTCACCTCTCCGACGCAGGCAAACGATTCCGTTTCGACTGGATTTTCCGAAAACTGGATTTCAGTTTCCGGTCGGGTCAGCGCTATGCCCTGCTGGGGCCTAACGGTTCGGGAAAATCGACGTTGATGAAAGTGTTGTCGGGCCACTTATCCTTGTCGAAAGGACGGGTTCGCTTTGAAGAAAACGGCAAAACGCTCGACCCGGATGCCGTTTATCGCCGGGTAGCCTACGCGGCGCCTTATATCGAGCTGATCGAAGAATTTACCCTCGAAGAAACCCTGCGTTTTCACACCCGGCTCAAACCGCTGCTGCCAGGGATGACTACCGCTGATTTACACGAATTGCTTGAATTGCCCCGCGCCCGGCACAAAGAGTTGCGTTTTTTTTCCTCTGGCATGAAGCAAAGGGTTAAATTGGCGTTAGCCGTGTGTTCGGAGGCCCCAATTCTCCTGCTCGACGAACCGACCACCAACCTCGATGTGAATGCCGTGGCCTGGTTTAAAAAATTAGTGGAACAATACGCCGGTGAGCGCCTGCTGGTCATCGCTTCCAACGACCCCGGAGACCTTGAACTTTGCCGGGAACAAATCAATATCCTGGATTATAAATAAATCCGGGGGCGATCTGTTCGCCTTAAAATACGCTTATGAGAATCGGTACCATCTGTTTCGTCCTGTTTATGGGTCTTCATACGACCCGCGCACAAAAGCTCGAACATTTCGACCTGATCCTGTTTTCCCTGAGTAAACAAAGCGACAGCAGCTGGCGGCCTTCCGCGCCGCGTTTTATCAGCGGATTTAATCCGCGCGGCTACAACAACCAACCCCAGTTTTTTTCCCCCTACGACCTCTACCTGACCGTACAAACGCCCGACGATACCACTCAAACGGAAATTTACAACCTCAACCCGGCCCTGCGCACGACCACGCGCGTCACCGCTACCACCACGGCGGAGTATTCGCCCACCCTGATGCCCGGCGGCAAATATTTTTCGGCGGTGCGGGTGGAGGAAGACGGTTCGCAGCGGCTTTGGGCCTTTCCACTGGACCGTTCGGACAATGGCAGGCCCGTTTTCCCCAATATTACCGGGGTGGGGTATCATTGCTGGTTGCACGATACCCTGGCGGCCCTGTTTATCGTGGGAGAAAACAACAGTGCGCACTACCTGGCCCTGGCCGGTACAGGCCGGCAGCAGCTCCAGCGTATTGCCTTCAACGTCGGCCGTTGTTTCCAAAAAATGCCGGACGGCAGGCTGGCTTTCGTCCAAAAAGCCACGGAACAAACCTGGTTTATCAAAACCTACGACCTGAAAAAAAAGACTTCCGACATCCTGATCAAAACCCTGCCGGGCAGTGAAGACTTTGTGCTACTGCCCGACGGCACTTTGCTGTCGGGGCAAGGGGCCAAACTGTATCAGTTCAACCCGCGTCGCCAAACGGACTGGAAAGAAGTGGCCGATCTGAGCCGCTTCGGCGTGAAAAATATCACGCGCATGGCCGCCAGCTCCGACGGGAAGCTGGCAGTGGTGGTCCAGTAGCGGGCCTTCTAAACCCTCTAAACCTTCTAAACCTTCTAAACCCTCTAAACCCTCTAAACCCTCTAAACCTTCTAAACCAGCAATCTCAGAACGTCACCGGCAATTCCTTCGTCTCCGCCCCGCGTTTCACTTTTACGTTAGTGTTGTCGCCTTTATTAAAGGCTCCCAGGGCTTTCATGTAGCCCTGCATGTCCTTAACGGGGTGTTCGCCCAGGCCGATGATCACGTCGCCTTTTTGCACACCGGCTTTGGCAGCGGGTTTGCCGTCGGTGACGCCGTCCACGTGTACGCCCTCGCCTTCGTAGGTGTAGTCGGGCATAATACCGAGCGTGACTTTAAAGCGCGGGGTGTCTTCCTGGCGGGATTTCGTTTGCTGGAACGCAAGTTTCGGTTTGGAGTCCAGCGATTCGATCAGGCGCACGGTGTAATCCAGCACTTCCTTCACCCCGGTAAAATTAACCTTGTCGACATCGTCGCTGGGTTTGTGGTAATCGGCGTGCTGGCCGGTAAAAAAGAAGAGTACAGGGATATTTTTGTGGTAAAAAGAGGTATGGTCGCTGGGTCCGTTGCCGGCGCTGTCCTGTTTTACAGTGAGTCCGGTTTTCAGGGTATTGAGTAGCGGCACAAAATCGGGCGCCGTGCCGACGCCGCCGACCATGATGCGTTTTTCCTCGTTGAGCCGGCCGATCATGTCCATGTTGATCATAAAATTGACTTTGGACAAGTCGATGGTAGGCGTTTCCGTGTATTTTTTAGAGCCTACGAGGCCCAGTTCCTCACCGGAGAAGCAGAGAAACAGGAAGTTGTGCTGCTCTTTTACGCCGTTGTTGGCGAAATAGCGGGCCAGTTCGAGCACGCCGGCCGTACCGGAAGCGTTATCGTCGGCGCCGTTGTGGATTTTGCCGGCGGAATTGGCTTCCAGCGAATTGCGGTCGTGCCCCAGGCCGAGGTGGTCGTAGTGGGCGCCGATGACAATGGTATGCGGCGCGCCGTTGTCGAGGTATGCCGCCACGTTGCGGCTGACTACCCGCGGGGCGTCGGGAGCCACGTTGCCGTGCGGATCCGATGATTTTTTAAAGGTGAACTGGTGATACCAGCCGCCGTTATCTCCCCTGGGTTGCAGGCCGGCTTTTTTGAATTGTTTGGCTAAGTATTTCGCGGCCTTTTGTTCTTCTTTGGTGCCGGTGCCGCGGCCTTTGAGTTTGTCGGAAGCGAGATAATGAACGTGTTTTTGGATATTCTCCGTCGAGATGGTTGTTTGGGCGGGAAGATCGTTCCGGAAAATCAGAAAAAAGGCAAGGAGGGGGAAACAAAGTCGTTGAAGCATAGCTGGACAGGTCAATTGAATAACTGTTGATCGGTGATGCAGGGGACAAAGAAGGCACAAAGGTAAAGCGGGAATGGCATATTAGTGGCGGGTTTTTGATCAGCCCGCCACTAACTAATATGCCGCTTAATGGTGATGTCCCTCGTGACCGGCATCCGAACTGCTTTCCCCGACTTGCACCACGAAATCTGCCGTATGCACCTTTCCATCGGTCTGGAATTGCAGCCATCCGCGATATGTGCCGGCTTGGGCGAAAGTGGTGTGGATGTCCAGTTTGCCGTCTGCCGCCATGGGGTGCGTATGCACGAATTCTTTGGAAGCAATCTCCACCAGCACCAGGTGGGCTTTTTCGCCGAGGTAGTTTTCAAAAGTGGCAGGGTCCACGGTCTTTCCGCCTTTTTTAATGGTGACCGGGATATGTTGCTGACTGCCCGCAGTGAAACCGGTTCCTTCGTGGCCGCCTTCCATCGTGATGGTGAAACCATCCGCGGTAGCCGTCAGTTTGGGTTGGGTATAGGCGATCGTTTTCGCCGGTGTGCCGGCTACGTCGAGTGCTATTTTGTTCACCTGGTTTAAGCCGCCGCTGGGTTTAAAATCGGCAAAAGCCCAGTATTTGCCGCCTGCCTCAAAGCGGGTTTCGTTGTGACCCCGGCCGTTCGTGAAGTTTTCGCCTTTACCCAGGGCTTTGATATCGTAACTGCCGGAGGCTGAATATTCCGGGTGGATATGATCGAACCACGAAAGGTCGTCGCTCACGAGGATGAGGTGCATTTTTTTCTCATGTACCAGGTCGAGGGGCACGGGCGCGGTCTCATTGCCTTTGATTTTCGGGGTGAAAGAAAGCAGGGCAGGTTTGCCCGCTTCCAGCTGTGCCGGCGTGGCGGCGAACGCGGTAAAATATTCCGCCTTGTTGGCTTCCACCTCCGCTTTCATCGGTTCCAGGTCCATGTGACAGACGGGGCAGGAGCCGGGTTGGTCGTAGGTTTTGCCCTTTTCACAGTTCATCGGGCAGATGTATTTCGTGCCGGGCGCCGCGGCAGCGGCCTGGGATTGGTGTTTGGAATGGTCGTTTTTACAAGCGGCAAACGCGAGGGCCGACAATACGAGCGCGAGGGCCGCGATAATGATGTTTTTCATGACAGTTAATTTTTTGAACAAATTAATATTTTCAATGATTTGATTTTACTGCTTCAAACTTCCCCTTAACAACTGCGCATTCAGCGCTACCACGATGGTACTTACCGACATCAGCACCGCGCCGAAGGCGGGGGAAATCATCAGGTCGGGGTAAAAAATACCAGCCGCTACCGGGATGGTTACGAGGTTGTATGCAGTGGCCCAGAACAAGTTTTGCGCCATTTTACGGTACGTCGCTTTCCCGAAACGCACGAGGCGCAGGATATCCCTCGGGTCGCTGTTCACCAGGATAATATCGGCGGTTTCGGCGGCTACGTCGGTGCCAGAGCCTACCGCGATGCCCACATCGGCCCGGGCCAGGGCGGGCGCGTCGTTCACGCCGTCGCCGGTCATGGCCACGAACTCGCCTTGCTTTTGTAGTTTTTCCACAATTTCCACTTTTTCGTGGGGCAGTACCTCGGCATACACTTCGTTTAAGCCCAGTTGCCGCTTTACGCTTTCGGCTACTTCTTTGCTGTCGCCCGTAGCCATAACGACTTTGACGCCAACTTGTTGAAATGCCGCGACCGCGGCGGCGGAAGTTTGGCGCAGGCGGTCGGCCTGGGCTATGAAACCGGTTAGCTGGCCATCTACAATTACGAATACGACCGTCTCTGCGGCATCGCTCCGTGCATTTTGAGGCAGGTCAATCTGTTTGTCTTTTAAATATTGTGGGCTGACCACCAGAACTTTTTTCCCGTCAATTGTGCCCTGAACACCGCGCGCGGTAAGCGATTGAAAATCGCGGACTTTGAGTAGCGCGACACCCTGTTCTTTTGCATATTTTACAATACCTTCGGCTATGGGATGCTCAGAATTTTGCTCTAAAGAAGCGGCCAGTTGCAGGATTTCCTGCTTGCTGTAGTTTGTAGTCGTGGCGGAAACCCGTGTCACGCCGAATGTGCCTTCGGTTAATGTGCCCGTTTTATCAAAAATAATAGCCGTGATTTTGCGGGTATTTTCAAAAGCTGTGCGGTTGCGGATCAGCAAACCATTTTGTGCTGAAAGTGCCGTGGAAATGGCCACTACCAGGGGAATGGCCAATCCCAGTGCGTGCGGACAGGCGATTACCATAACTGTCACCATACGTTCGAGGGCAAAGGCTATCGGCTGGCCAGCCTGGAGCCAGTATAGCAGCGTGATCGCCCCGGCGGCAATGGCGAGGTAGGTCAGCCAGCCCGCGGCCTTGTCGGCCAGGTTTTGTGTACGGGATTTGCTGGCCTGGGCTTCCTGTACTAAGCGTACCACTTTTTGCAGGTAACTATCCTGCCCGACGCCGGTGATTTCAATTTTCAAGGCTCCGCTGCCGTTTACCGATCCGGCAATCACCCTTGCGTCGGCTTCTTTAACAACCGGCTGTGATTCGCCGGTCAGCATGGATTCGTTGACAAAACTTGAGCCGTCCATAACCATGCCGTCAGCCGGTATCTTTTCATTGGCTTTCACCAGTACTAAATCGCCGGGTTTGAGATGTTGCACCGGGTGATCCTGCACCGAACCGTCGGGTTGTACCACATGCGCCTCAGCAGGCATCAGGCTCACCAGCATTTCCAACGCCCGCGAAGCGCCAGACACGGTTTTCATTTCGAGCCAGTGGCCGAGCAACATAACGACGATCAGGGTGGCGAGTTCCCAGTAGAAATCCATGCCCGGCAAGCCGAAAGTAACGGCAATGCTGTACACAAAGGCTACCGTTGTCGCCATAGCGATGAGGGTCATCATACCGGGTTTACGATCGCGTATTTCGGCTATGGCGCCCGTGAGAAAGGGCTGGTTGCCGTAGGCAAATAACACCGATGACAAGCCGAACAACGCCCATTTGCGACCTGTGAAATCCAGGTGAAACCCGAGAATTTGCTGTACCATGTCGGACAAAACGAGGATCGGAATTGTCAGGGCCAGTGACAGCCAAAATTTCTGCCGGAACCCTTCGACGGAATGGCCGGCGTGTTTGTCGTGGTACGCCTGGGCGTTTCCGTGCGAGGGATGGCCGTGCATGGCATGTTCCTGTGCGGATTTCGGCGCTGGCTTGATTGGTGTGGGAGGGGCGGCATGATGATGGTGATGATGTTGTTCCATTGTTTTCGTTTTGGTACGGTGCAAAGGTCGGGGCAATGTCCGGGGCAGACATTACAATATTCTGGAAAGGTTTTATGAAATTATTGGGCGGGCCGCGGCTTACTTTTTCGTTTTCGCCCAATCAATCCTGACGAAATTTCGGATTGTTCACAAATGACTCATCCGTCAGACTGCGCAGAAACGCCACCAGATCGGCTTTTTCGGTAGCAGTCAGTCCAAGTGGTTGCAGCAATACGTTTTTGTTCGGGTGTTGTTTTCCACCGGAATTGTAATGCTCTATTACCGCTTCCAGTGTTGTCATACTACCGTCGTGCATATAAGGCGCAGTCAGGGCAATATTGCGCAAGGTCGGCACTTTGAATCGGGCGCGGTCGCTTTCCAGTCCGGTGAGGCGGTAGCGGCCGGGGTCGGGGTAGTCGGCATACAGGCCATTGTTCTCAAAAGCATAATTCGTAAGGTTAAACCCGCCGTGACACTGCGAACAATTGGTTTTTTGGGAAAAAAACAAGTCCATGCCGCGTTTTTCCGCCGCGGTCAACGCCGTATTTTTTTCCTGAAACACAAATTGATCGTAGCGGCTTTGCCCGCTGATAAAAGTTCTTTCAAAACAGGCGATCGAGCGCGTGATAACGAAGGGATCGGGGTCGCGGTCGTAGGCTTCGCGGCTCAAGCGCGCGTATCCCGTATCGCGTAGTAAACGTTCGGCAATGAGCAGAATATTGAAATCGAACTCGTTGTGCTCCTGAATGGGTACCAGGATTTGCATTTCCAGCGTCGGCACTCCGCCCTCTCGCAGGTAGTAGGGTTGATAAGCCACATTGGCCAGCGTGGGCGCATTGCGCGTACCCGGCAGGCCGCCCACGCCGGGGCTGAAAGCTAAAGTATCGCTGAAGGCTTTGGCTGCATGATGACAGGAAGCACAGGACAGGGTGCTGTCGCGGGAAAGGACGGGGTCGTAGAATAATTTTTTACCCAATGCCCAGCGCACGGGTGTCAGTTCGTTGTCCGCCGGAAATGCCGGTTCCGGGAAGCCTGGCGGAACGGCCAGTAAGGGCTCCTGTGGAGCGGGCTCCTGTTTTTCTTTTTGGCAAGCCAAAAGCGCAAGAAACAGGATAAAGAGCATGCCGGTTTTTTTCATGCCACAATATTATAAAACGGGTCGCTTAAAATAGTGATCATTATCATGTCGGTTTATGATAGCGGCTTGGATTTATACCAGGAACAATATGCATTTTTAACGTTGTATTATACCATGCAAGAATGATCAGCAAATCCCACTGGGAAAATATTTACGAGAGTAAAGCGGAAGCCGAATACAGCTGGTTTCAGCCCTATCCGCATACCAGTATCGAATTTATAAAATATTTCCAACTGCCCAAAAACGCCCGCATCATCGACATCGGCGGCGGCGACAGCCACCTGGCCGATGCGCTGCTCCAAATGGGCTATACCGACATCACAGTGCTTGATATTTCATCGGCCGCTATTGAAAAAGCAAAAAAACGCCTTGGCAACCGGGCCAACTGCGTCAAATGGATCGTCAGTGATGTTACCACGTTTGAACCCTCCCCGGCATCCTACGATTTCTGGCATGACCGTGCGGCGTTTCACTTTCTGACTACCGAACCACTCATCCGCCGTTATGTTGATATTGCCCAACACGCTATCCGGCCCGGCGGTTATTTTGTATTGGGGACGTTTTCGCCCAAAGGTCCTAAAAAATGTAGCGGACTGGAAATCCGGCAATACTCCCGCGCGGCGATGAGTGTGGTGTTTGCGCCATTTTTCCGGCGAATAAAATGCAAAGAAGAGGCGCACCTGACGCCGTTTCAAACGGCACAGCATTTTCTGTTTTGCAGCTTCGTCCGGCGCGGGTAAACCCTACCTTTGCGCCTTATGCCTGTCTCTCCTTTTCTGCGTTTGTGCCGTAGCCGCATACTGCGCGTCGAATTATTGAAAACTTTTTGGCTGGCATTGCCGCTGATGCTGGGCCAGTTGAGCAGCATGATGATGGGTCTGGCGGGTACCCTGATGACCGGACGGCTCGGTGAAACGGCTCTGGCGGCATCGGGAATTGCCGGCGTGATCTACGCCATTTCCATGTTGCTGGTGTGGGGCAGTATCCGGATGATACCAACCCCTGTGGCGAAGGCGCATGAACTGCGCGATGGGGTGAAGGTGCGCACCTTGCTGGGCGCCGGCCTGCTTCTGGCACTGATCCTGGTGATCGTTTGCGCATCGCTGCTTTGGCTCGGTATTCAACATTTCGACCTGTTGCGACAAGATTCTGACGTGGCCCGCCTGGCTGTCGAATACCTGAAAATTATCATTTACAGCATGCCGGTGCTGATCCTGTTCGCCTTGCTGGTCAACTATGTAGACGCCTTTTCTTACGTGCGGCTGACCATGTACATCTCTTTTTTCGGATTGGTACTCGACGTAACGCTCAACTGGTTGTTCATGTTCGGTCATTTCGGCTTGCCCCGCATGGGCATCAACGCCATTGCAATGAACACCGGAATCTCCCATGCCGTGATGGCGACCGTGCTGGCCGGCATATTGTGGCGCAAAAACGAATTGCAGTATTTCCACACGGCCCGGACAACTTTTCGGGCCGTGTGGACACAAACCCGGCTTTTTATCCGCTATGGCGTACCCTCCGCCCTGCAGATCCTCGTAGAGTTCGCCGCTTTCGGAGCCGGGACGGTCATCATCGGGCAGATCAGCAAAACAGAACAGGCGGCGCACCAGATCGCGCTCAACCTGATCTCGGTGACTTACGTGACGATCATGGGCATCTCCACGGCTGGCATGATCCGCATCGGCCAGGCGCTGGCATATAACAGCCGGGTGCGCATCTGGCTGGCAGGGGTAGCCACGTTAACGCTGGCCATGCTGATCATCACGGCGCCTGCCCTGTTATTTTTATCAGTCCCGCGCGGCATTATGTGGCTGTATATCGATGATCCGAAGGTAATCGGCATCGGCGCCACCCTGCTTATTTTCGCCGGCCTGTTCCAGTTGGCCGATGCCGCCCAGGCATCGAGTATTTCATTGCTGCGCGCCCTGAACGACGTGCTGGCGCCCTCGGCTATTTCTTTCGTAGCGTTCTGGCTCATTGGGCTGCCGCTGGGCTATTGGCTGGCGGTATACCAGGGCTGGAATGCCAAAGGCATCTGGATGGGCTACCTGGTAGCATTAATACTGCAGGCACTTGCATTTGTTTGGCGGTTTTTTATGATGGTGCAACGCCGTGCAATGGTGTAAATAAAACTGAACCCCTTGATCCTGGGTACCGGAATCCGGCTGTTCGGTCATTCTGTGAGAGCGATACAAACCGAACTGACCGAACTCCAGTCCCACGACAAGGGGTTGCAGATCATTTCCTATAACCTTCAATATCCTGATTAATACAGGGGTTTCAGGTGATTGTCGAGGGTAAATTTACCGATCTGACTGCCCAACTCCTGGCCTTTTTCGCAGGAGAACCGGAAGTGAATGCCCGCCAGTACCCGCGATTCGGCGTTTTCGTCGGCAGCCTGGCTGAATCTGTTAAAGTTGCGGGTTTCGCCGGGCTGAGCCGAAGTGCCGGAAGTCATGGTAAAAGTTACCTGATCGCCCAGCATGCCGGCCAAAACGGTGGCCGCGGCATTACCCAGGGCGCTATGTGTGGACGGATAATCCTGTACCGGTGGCGTCGGTTCGGCCGGCTCCCATTCCGGATCGGCCTCCGTGTTGGCGTTGCCGTCGATATCAGCAGCGCGGATAGCCGTGTAAGGCCGCCAGAAATTGTAGTGAAACTTGGAATCCCAGCCCGCCGTGTAAGCATCCGCCAAAGCCATGTTGACCAGGGCAAACAGCCGCGCGGTGGCCAGCAGGTCCAGTTTGCGATCGGTGGCTACTATTCGGGTTACCCGGTTCCAGCCGATTTCGGAAAACTCGTACCAGAATTTTGCGACAGCACTTTGCTCCGCGCTCCGGTGCGGGCTGTTTTTTTGTCCGATCCGTTTTACCTCGTTGAATCCTTCCGCGTATGCCTGGCTGTTCAATGCCGGCATAGGCACAATGCGGAACTGATCCGGTTTTTCAAGGGAAAATGGTTGCATCGTTTTCCAGAACGGGGCGAAGACAAAATCGAAGGGCGGCACTACCTGGTATTCGCCGGGTTGTCCCGTGGAAAACGGGCGGCTGATGGGGTCCTGAAATGCGCCGTCGTTCTGACGGTTTGCCAAAATGGCCGCGGCCGCTTTTTTCCCCAGCTCGATGCCCTGGGTTTTACTTTTCCCCTCCGGTACGCCGGCCAGCGAAGTGGCCAGCCGGGCGTCGAGCATCGCTTTTTTATCGGGCGAGGAAGCGACCAGCACCTCGTAGGCAGCCGTGGCAACCGCGGCAATGGGATCGGCCTGTTTGTCTTTCTGATTAAAAGCGTACGACTGGTAACGCGGGGCGATAGCATTCAACGCATCATGTATGGCAATGTGCGTCATGGCGCCCACGCGGGATACCATCAAAGTGTGTTGGGAGGCAGGGCCGCTGAAGGTTTCAAAAATAGCCAGGTTCCAGTCGATGACGATTTGGTTCGTGTACTTGTCCAGGCCATTGCCCGGATCGGGACCGCTGATGTCGTTGGTCTCTTTGCAGGCAAAGAACAAAACAACCAGGATGAAAAGGGAAACTAAAAAATGAGTGCGTTTCATTGTTTTAAAAGATTTGAAGTGAAAGGGTTGGGAGAGGGTTAGGAGAGGGTTTAGAGAGTTTAGAGGGTTTAGAGGGTTTAGAGGGTTTAGAGAGTTTAGAGGGTTTAGAGAGTTTAGAGGGTTTAGAGGGGTTTAGAGGCCGCCTAGGGCGTCGTATCCCACAGTGTCCGGTATGTTTCGACGCCGTAGGCGGCGTATGAAATAATCACTCAATCACTCAATCACTCAATCACTCAATGTTTATTGACGTCTTTGAACAGCAGCATGTCGACTACCCGGCTGGAAGCGCCGGGGTAGAAACCGGCCTCGTGTTCGAATGACTTCGGATTACGAAAGGTGCCGAACAGGATATCGAAAATGGGCAGGTCGGAGTAGTTGTGCTTGTGGATACCCAGGGCGTGATGGTACGCGTGGCTTTCGGGCCGCTGGATGAGGTAGCCCAGCCAGCGCGGCGTTTTGAGGTTGGCGTGCTGGAAAATACTGAAAAAGTTGGTGACCAGCAGGACAACCGTGACAGCCTTCGGATCCAAACCCATGATGACGGAGAAACAAAGCGTTCCGAGCGCCGTCCAGCCGGCCATATCGAAGGGGCTGAAATAGAAGGCGCCGTAAGTATCCGTGCGCTCCGCGCTGTGGTGCATCTGGTGAAAAACGCGCCACAGCAGGTCGTTGCCGTGCATGGCGCGGTGCCAAACATACATGCCGAATTCGTACAGGAGAATACCGGCAACCGCACCCGCTCCTATGCCCAGCCCTGACAGATCGAGCAGCGGTGTGGCAGGCAGATATTCGGCCCAGAACAGCGGCAGATAGCTGGACAAATAGAAGTAGATCACAAAAGCGGCGATACCGCGGGGTATCCAGTATTTGACTTCCGGCAATGGGCGGGCCGGGAAGAGGGCTTCCACGATCATCAGCAGGGCGTACATCGCGATGATGGAAAGCGAAATGGGATCGAGCAAAATTTCCAATGGCGTTGGCATAGCGTTCAAGTGTTTTTGGTTAAAAATTTATTTTTCAACAAGGGCATTTTTGCCCCGAACGGTAATGTTGTTTGCCGATTCGTCGGTCAGCACCTGTTTTAAATTGTCCGGGTTGGCATAAGGAATGCCTTTGAGCGGCATACCGGTTTTGATAAAGGAAGCGATGTCGGCAGCCACCGCGGCGGGCGCCCCCCAATGCAGGTTGTGCCCCAGGTCTGACTCCTGCATACCGGATGCGGGAAGCGGGGTTTTGCCGTAGGTTTTATAGATCACACGGGTGCCGTTTGCAGCGGCGGCCTGTTCAAAGGCCTGTTTAACCCATTGCTGATCCGGTATTTCCGGGAAAGAATTGTCCTGTGTGGCCCAAAGGATAAGCGTGGGCTTTCTCAGTTGTTTAAGTCTTTCGCGATTGTCGGTCTCAGCCATTCCTCTGATGACGCCAATCCAGGCGCCCAGCGGCACCTTGACTGTTTCAGCATAAATGGTTTGAACGAAGCCAGTGTCAGGCAGCGGGTCGACAACCCAGTATTGCCTTAAAAAATCGAGCGCCTCCGGACCGAGATCGCGCGGCGTCACCGACCAGGCATCGGTTGGCCATTGAAATCCGGGACGTTTTTCCAGGCCAGTGCGCCAGGTAATTTCAATGAGGCTCATCAAAAAATCCCGCGCGACCGTGCTTTCTGTTAAATTTACCAGGGTTCCGATCAGCACCAGGCTGTTGACACGCCCGGCATGCCGCAACGCAAATTCCTGTGCGACGACGCTGCCCATTGAATGCCCGACTATATGGGCCTTGGGTATGCGCAGGGAATCCATCAGCGCGATGATGTCTGTCGCGAAAACGCTCATGGAAAAACAGATTTCAGGTGTTGCCGCGCATTGGGCAGAATCCGGCATCGACGATGCGCCGTGACCGCGCAGGTCAGGCACAATGAGCCGGAGGTTTTTATTGATACCGGCCAGTTCCTCGATTACCCGCTGAAAAGACCGGCCCGAATCGGTGTAACCGTGCAGCAGGATGACGGGAATGCCTTTGCGCGGCCCGGCATCGATGTATTTCATGTGGATACCGGTGGAAAGCGCGATTGATTTTTTCAGGGAACTAAAGGCGGTGTGTGGGTCTGCTATTTGGCCGAAGGCCAGATTGGATAAAAGCAGAATGAGGACTGCGAGTTTCGTTTTCATTGTGGCGTGTGTTTTAATAGCGTAATTTTTTGTGTTATTGTCGTTTGACGCCACAAAGCAGCAGGGATTTGTCTTATGCGTCAATCTCCTTTCGGCAAGCCGTATCGCCGCTTCGATACGCGGCAAAATCGCCGGCTAAACGCCGGTAAACGAAAAAAACTGCCGTTGACCGGGGAAAAAGGGCAGGTTGCACCGTTGACCGAAAAAAAGCCGGGATTGACCGAAAGAGAATGGGCCGTTTACGCGGAGAAAGCTTATTTTCGTTGCGATGAATAAGCAGAATTGGTATATCGTTGCCGGGCATGCCTTGTATTGGCTGCTCTTTTTCCTGTTCGACTGGCTGGCGATCAGCGGCCGGGTGGGAAAGGTGGACAGTGCGCACTTTTTTAACGTGGCGAGCATCAATTTTGTATCGGCAGCGTCGCTGGCTTACCTCTCTATCTGGTGGTTCCGGGTCAACTGGTTCAGCGGGCGATACCGCCGCCTGACTTTCGGCATTGCCATCTTCATCTTACTGGCCGGCCTGCTGAAGCACGCCCTGAATACCTGGCTGCTGTATATCCCGATGCTCGACACGCATATTACCAACGTGGCCTCCTGGATCGCCTACTGGAAGCCGCGTTATGTGCTGGGCAGCATTGTTTCGCCCATGTTGCAGGCCAGCATCGTGGTGATGGCCTATTTTTTCCGGCTGTGGACGCGCCAGCAACGCCTGGTCGAACAAGCCAAACGCGAAAAAGTGGAAGCCGAACTGGAACTGCTGAAATCGCAGGTGGAGCCGCATTTCATTTTTAACACCCTGAACAACATATATTACCTCGCCCAAAACAACCACCCCCGTACCGGCGAAATGATCTACCGCCTGGCCCAATTGCTGAGCTATATGCTCTACGACAGCCGGAAAGCCATGATCCGCGTGGAAAAAGAACTGGACTATATCCGCGACTACGTCAACCTCGAACGTATCCGCTACGGCGAAAAACTGGACATCTCGGTGAACGTGTACGGCGCCCTGAAAGACGCCATGGCGCCGCCGCTGCTCCTGCTGCCGCTGGTGGAAAACGCCTTCAAACACGGCATCGCCCCGGTTGGGCAGGGCTGGATCCGCGTGGATGTATCGCGGCGAAACGGCCACCTGGTATGTAAAGTGGAAAACAGCGTGCCGGAACAGGCGCCGCAAACCCTTCCGGCCAACGAAGCCTCGGGCCTGGGCCTGAGCAACCTCGAAAACCGCCTCGACGCCTTGTTCCCCGGAAACCATGAACTAAAAATATTGCGCAGCAAGGACAGCTTTTTGTCCGTACTTTCGATACCGCTATGATCCAATGTTTGATCGTTGAAGACGAACCCCTGGCCGCCGAACTGCTCAAATCGTACATTGACAAAGTGCCCGATCTGAGCCTCGTGGCCCACTGCGACTCCGCTGTGGACGCATTCGGCGTGCTCCAGCGCCAGCAGATCGAACTGATGTTCCTCGACATCCGCATGCCCCGCCTTACCGGACTGGAACTGCTTAAAAGCCTGAAAAATCCGCCCCCGGTAATCCTCACCACCGCCTACCGCGACTACGCCGTGGAGAGCTACGACTACGACGTGCTCGATTACCTGGTAAAACCCATCCAGTTCGACCGTTTTCTGAAAGCCATTGGCAAATTTTACCAGCGGCAAACTGCACAAGCGCCCACTCAAGCCCCCACACCGGATGCCTTCGAACATGCCTACCTCTTTTTCCGCGTCGACCGCGAACAACACAAAGTATGGTTGAAAGACATCCTGTACATCGAAGGCCTGGGCGATTACGTCAAGGTGTTCACCGCCAACGGCCCGATGGTGACTTACGAACGTTTGTCGTATCTGGAGGAAAAGCTGCCCGAAGAACACTTCATCCGCGTGCATAAATCGTACATTATCGCCGCGGGCAAAGTGCAGTCGTTTTCGGGTTCGGCGGTAAAGGTGGGCGGAAAACAGATCCCCGTGGGGCGGATGTATAAGGAGCGGCTGGCGCGGTTTGGGCGCTGAGGCAGTAGGCAAGGGTACGGATTGTCATATTGAAAAGATGCAGGTAATAAAAAAATATCCAGGCGTTGGAACAGCATGTAAGATGATTTCGGGATGCCGATTGCATAACCGGGCGGGCATCACCCGGCCCGATCAATTTTTGACAAAACTCCTGGTTCCTACCCCGGCGTCGCTCCTTAATCGCAGCATATAAAAACCGGGAGGCAGTTCCTGTACGGGTAAAACAACCGGCGCCCCTATGACTGCCCATTCCCGGACAGTCATCAAATGTCCAATGGGGTCGTACACTTCCGCACGGATCTTTCCCTGAAGGTCTTTCCGGCCGGGTTCAATAAACAGCTGTCCGGAAGCCGGATTGGGGTAGAGGGAAAGCGCAAAGTCCGGCGAAAACGGAATACCGGTATTGCTCAACAGCCGGCCGATTTGCGCCAGCGTGCTGTCGTGCCGGATTTCCAGAAACGGTTTGATCCCGTAAGGCGAGTGGCCGTCAACGGTTTGGATAAATCCGCGGTGGAAATCGCTCATGGTATAACCGTAGTCGAGCGTGCGGTAGAGATCGTCGGCCGCTGCCGGGATGATCAATTGGTGGAGGAAATCGATGCGGGGAAAAATGGAATCGGGGTGAACGACGAAGCGGGTGATCGAGTCGAGCAAATGAACGTACCGGTCGCGAAATGCGGGCACAGCCAGCAATTTGGCAGCCAGTGGCCGGGGTTCGGCGGGAGGTAACCAGGCAAGGGCGTTGCGTTTCGCCCAGTCTTTGCCAAGCCAGTCGATGCCGAAGGTATTATCAGTGTCGAAAGTAACAAATTCGAAGCGCCCCGTAGCGGGGTTGTCGTAGAGGTAGTAGTTGTTTTTGTTGTAAAAATAATCGTCCCAGTTGCCGGTGGCTACGTCGAGGGCAAAGGCACTCAGAACGCTTTCAACGTTCAGGATTTTGCCGATGTTGCCGGCAAAGGCAGCATCGGCCGGTTGGTTCAGGGCAGCGATCAGCTCAAGCAGGCGGGAATAGTCGTCCGCTGTTTCGTTGGTCGTCAGGTCGTATGCGCGTGTTTCGGGGTTGTTCAGTATGGCTTTATAGGTCTGCTGGTTAGGGCCTTTATAGACCAGGTCGGCCGGCCAGGTACATTTATAGAGGTTGCCGTCATTGTCGCCGAATACCTTTTCCAGCCATATTTTGTCGATTTCTTCCGCGTTGCTGTACAGCCCCCGGTATTCGCCGTTGATATACAATTTCACAAAAGCCACCCGCCTGACGGGCATGCCGGCCTTTGCCCATACGTCGTAGAACAGTTTTTCCCGGATCATGGTAGGGTCGTTGTGGCTACCCCGGAGGTTGAGTTTCCGGACGCCCTGATATGCGCGGCCCGGTACAAATTCATTAAAACTGATCTTGAAAGATTTTTTCTTTGCGCTCAGGGAGGTGTTGCCGCGCAGGCGCAGGCCCACGTTTTTGACCGTATCGCGAAAAATGCCGTCGAAGAAGATGAATTGGGCGGGCATATACCGGTCGTTCACCAGTCCGTCTGTCATCTTTTTCAGGGAGTCGGCCGGCAATTGGATATAAATGGCCGAAACGCGCGCGTCATCGAACAGGGCCGCGGACTGACTGAACAGCGGCGCAGCCCAAAAATGCAGGAGGAAAATGCAAAGGGCGTATTTTTTCATGTAGCAATGTTAACGGAAAATAGCGATTTTTTTCGTTTAAACCACCGGCAAATAAAAAAACAATACCATGAAATACTTCCTCACCGGCGCAACCGGTTTCGTGGGCGGCCGTCTCGCCCGCCTGTTGCGTGAAAACGGCCATGATGTGGTCGCTCTCGTGCGCAACCCTGCCAAAGCCACCGATCTGCTGGAGGCCGGCGTTATAGTGGCGCCCGGCGACGTCACCCAACCCGATACCCTGCGCGCGCCCATGGCGGGTTGCGACGGCGTTTTTCACGTTGCCGGCTGGTATAAGCTGGGCGTACGCGATAAAAGCGATGGCCAAAAAATAAACGTGGAAGGCACCCGGAATGTCCTGAGCGCCATGCTCGACCTGGGTATCCCGAAAGGCGTTTACACCAGCACGCTGGCGGTGAATTCGGATACGGGGGGCAAGCTCATGGACGAAACCTATCACTTTCAGGGCAAGCACCTGAGCGAATACGACCGCACCAAAGCCGCCGCGCACGATATTGCCCACGAATTTATACGCGGCGGGTTGCCGCTGGTGGTGGTCATGCCCGGACTCATCTACGGCCCCGGCGACACCAGTAGCCTGCGGGATAACATTATCAAATTGCTGCAGGGCCAACTGCCGGCCATTCCCGCCCGCACTGCCTTTTGCTGGGCGCATGTGGACGATATCGCCCGCGCCCACCTGCTTGCCATGGAAAAGGGCCGTCCGGGTGAAGATTACATCATTGCCGGGCCGCCGCACACGCTGGAGGAAGCCATACGGCTGGCCTGTCAGGCTACCGGTAAAAAGATGCCCCTGGTGGCGCCGCCGGGCCTGCTGCGCGCTATGGCGCCTGTCATGGGACTTCTTGAACACATTGTTCCGGTGCCGCCTGATTACACCGCCGAAAACCTGCGCGTTACCGGCGGCTCCACCTACCTGGGCGATAACTCGAAGGCCCGGCGCGAACTGGGCTATTCGCCGCAGCCCCTGGCCGAAGGCTGGGTGGAGACCGTACTGCACGAGTTGGAATTGCTGGGCGGGAAAGGATAGGCTTGCCCCCTGCAAATATTACAGCAAACTTCCTTATACTTGCCACTCAACACCCGCCCAATACCCGGCCCATGCACAACCCATATTTCTCCGACCCGCGGCTGCCCGCTTCCCTTCCCCGCTTCCGCATGGTACGTGTGCCTGCGGGCGGGTTCCATCGGGGCAGCCCAGATGACGACCCCGAGGCGTATGAGGATGAAAAACCGCGACACTCCGTTCGCCTCGACGGCTTCCGGCTCGCCGAAACGCCCGTGACCCAGGAACTGTGGAAAGCGGTGATGGGCGCCAATCCCGCGCACTTCAAAGGCCCCCGGCGACCGGTAGAGCAGGTCAGTTGGTTCGATGCCGCCGTGTTCTGCAACGCGCTGAGCCGGCTGACCGGCCGCGAGGCCGCCTACCTGACGCCCGATGGCCGGCCCTTCGGGTGGGACGGGAAATCCTGGAACTTGCCCAACGAAGGCGAAGTGCGATGCGTGCCGGAAAGCGGCGGCTACCGCTTGCCCACCGAGGCCGAATGGGAATACGCGGCGCGGGGCGCCGCCGGCCCGGACGAGCGATACGCCGGCTCCGACCTGCTGGATCAGGTTGGCTGGTACGCCGGCAACAGCGGAGAAAAAACCCACGACGTGGCCCTCTTGCTGCCCAATACCCTGGGCCTCTACGACATGAGCGGCAACGTGTGGGAATGGTGCGAAGACTGGTGGGGCGATTACTCTGCTGCTCCCCTGGAAAATCCACGCGGACCTGCAAAGGGCATCGGCCGCGTCATTCGCGGCGGCGGCTGGGGCTACGAACCGCCGGACTGCCGCCCGGCGTACCGCGTCGACGACAGGCCGGGCGACCGCGGCTACTATCTCGGCTTCCGCCTCGCCTTGTCCCTGCAGTCAGATGGATAGCCATCGGGCTTTCCCGTGAGCAAAGGAAGGGGGGGAGCCTATGCAAGCAAGGAGGGAGGGACGACCGACGGCGCAGCATGGCGAAAGGGCGGAGCAATAATGGGGTTTGGGCGATACTGGCGGGCGTGTGTTGTGCATGATTGCCGGTGCGAGTCAATGCTACCCCCTATAACCATCAACTTAATACTACTTTGTAACTTTAAAACAGATGTCTCACTGCGTTCGACATGACAGCGTGCCGGG